>NZ_JANSJD010000008.1:0-105059 GCF_047462395.1 Synechococcus sp. H55.7 | reverse complement strand
AGGGCAGGGTGAGGGATCAATTTGTAGTCCATTTAGCACAAGGTCAGTTACCCAATAGCGATGTTGCCCTCACCCCCAGCCCCTCTCCCAAGGAGCGAGGGGGAGAAGACTCAGAACCCTCTCCCTCTGGGAGAGGGCAGGGTGAGGGATCAATTTGTAGTCCATTTAGCACAAGGTCAGTTACCCAATAGCGATGTTGCCCTCACCCCCGACCCCTCTCCCTCAGGGATGACCCTCACCCCCGACCCCTCTCCCTCAGGGAGAGGGGAGTTAGAGCGTTGTGTAGCAATAACGACTTAGAGAAACGTTTTGTTTGTAGGTGTGGCCGGCAATGCAGCTCTGATGAGAGTTTCCTGTCGCTTCAATAGAAGGGTGTCCTCAGGCTAGGCTTTCCATCACCGCCTCGTCAATCTCGAAATTGGCGTAGACATTTTGCACATCGTCCAGGCTATCCAGACGTTCCATCAAGGTGAGCACCAGCTTGGCGGTGTCGGGATCCCCCACCTGAACCTCATTGGATGGGATCCAGCGGATGGCGGCATCTTGCACTTGGCAGCCCTCTTTTTTCAGATACGTGGCCACCTGCTCGAGCAAGGAGTAGTCGCAGTATACTTCTGCGCTGGTTCCCTCCACCTTGAGGTCATCGCCCCCTGCTTCTGCCACCGCCAGCAACAGGGCTTCGGGATCCGCCACGTTCTCCAGGCTGATCACCCCTCGCTGTCGGAACATCCAGCTCACACAGCCGGCTTCTCCCAAGCTGCCGCCGGTTTTGTTGAAAGCTTCTCGCACCTCGGCAGCCGTGCGGTTGCGGTTGTCGGTCATCGCCTCGATCAACACCGCTACCCCGCCGGGGCCATAGCCCTCGTAGCGAACTTCTTCCAGGGGGCTGTCATCGCTCCAGTTGCCGGCTCCCTTGGCGATGGCCCGTTCGATGTTCTCGCTGGGCATCCCCGCCGCTTTGGCTTTCTCCACCGCCGCCCGCAACTGAAAATTCCCATCCGGATCTGGCAAGCCGCTGCGAGCCGCCACGATAATGGCCCGCGAAAGTTTGGTAAATAGGCTGCCCTTTTTGGCATCTACACGGGCCTTTTGCCGTTTAATGTTGGCCCATTTGCTGTGTCCTGCCATGCCGCCGACACCGATCCAGTCAAGCCATCAACCGAGGGGATCCCTCCTAATTTTGAAGCCTAGATCACGGCGACCCAGGACTCAACCCCACCCCAGCTCCAACGGCAACAGACTGAGGGCAAAAATGGTGGGATCCCCAGAGGGCATTTAAAGCGAGCAACCCCCTCAAGGCCGAATGGGCTGCCGTTCGATCACACCCCCCGGCGGCGGTGGAGCGGCTGGGGTTTCTTCAGGGGTAGGCGTTGCCACAGGAGCTGGGGGCAGAGGGGGCACAGCCTCTCCGGGTACAGGCCCAGGTGCGGGCGTGGGGGTTGGGGATGGAGTGAGAAAAGGCGTCACCTGGGGCAGCAGCTCGGCGTAGAAAATCGCGTCTTGCTCTGGCCCCAAGCGACCCACTTGCCAACGGTGACGGGGAACAAACATCGTTTGCAACAGCACTTCTCGGCCAACAAAAGCGGGAGTTCCCGAAAAGACATAGCCATCGACGATGACCCGATTGAGATCGGGCCGAGTTTGAAACACCCGATCCACCTCCCGCCGCATCTCAGCATCCAGCCGCCCCAGCAGAGTTTCCAGAGTATCTTCAGGGCCAATCGGCACCCGCACCGCAAAGCGATAGCCTTCGCAGCGATAGTCGCCACAGATCTTGACCAGCTCGTTACGCACCCGGATTTGCGCCCCAGGATCGATGTTGCGCTCCAGCACAAAGACTTCCTCTTGCGGTTGCTGCTCGACCGGTTGAGCCCAAGTTGGCGGTTGACTTGTCCATCCTGCCCAAGCCAGGGATCCGAAAAACAAGCCAAGGCTCCAACCCAGACTGCCCTGCTGAGCGCGGGGTGAAAAGGCGGGATCGCGATCCGGGTTCGGGCTATTCATAAGCGTTAACCGACATCAGGATGGCTATCGCCAACTCTACCCGACATTGGCCCAGCAGGCACTAGGCAAGGAGAAAAATCAGTTTCAAGATCAATTCAAGATCAAAATGAGAGCAGGCGAACGGCGTCCTGGTCAGCAACGGATGGGCTGTGGCGGAGAGTCTGAGGCAAGCTATGGAGAATATGTCAATTAAGTACCTGTTTTCCCCCAACAACTAACTTTTGCTGTTGATGCAAACTCTTTGGCAAGCCATTGCCCAGCACCTTTCGCAAGCGACAGGGGATCCCATCCAGCCCCTGCGGTATCGTCCTGTGGGCGGGGGCAGCATCAACGCCACCTATCGGTTTTCCTGCGCTCCCCAAAACCCTCTTACAGAAGGGTCGAGAGACTACTTCGTCAAATTGGCCCGTGGGGGAGAGAGGGCGCTGGAGATGTTTGCGGCAGAAGCGGCGGGCTTGCAAACCCTGGCGGCTGCCCACGCCATTCGGGTGCCTCGACCCATTGTTTGGGGATCCGTAGGAAGCCAAGCCTACTTGGTGCTGGAGTACCTGGAGCTAACCTCGCCCCGTCCCCACACGGCCAGTCTCTTGGGATCCCAGTTGGCCCAGTTGCATCGCACCTTGTCTCCCAACGGGAGCTATGGCTGGGATCGCGACAATACCATCGGCTCCACGCCGCAAATCAACAGTTGGCGGCCAAACTGGCCGGACTTTTATCGGGAACAGCGGCTGCTCTACCAAGTCAAGCTGGCCTGCCAACGGGGATACCGCGGCTCGTGGGTGGCCCAAGCCGAACGGGTGATGGCGAAGCTGGAAGCGTTTTTTCAGGACTATAGGCCGGAACCCGCTCTGCTACATGGAGATCTGTGGGGGGGCAACTACGGGGCCTTGGCCGATGGATCCCCCGTGATCTTCGACCCAGCCGTCTACTACGGGGATCGGGAGACAGATCTGGCGATGACAGAGCTGTTCGGCGGTTTTCCGCCGGCGTTCTATCAGGCTTATCAGCAGGCCTATCCCTTGAACGAGGGGTATCCCCACCGCAAGCCTCTCTACCAGCTCTACCACTGGCTCAACCATCTCAACTTGTTCGGAGAGGGCTACCTGGGCTCGGTGCAGCGCGCCCTGCAGCAATGCCTGCACTTTCTCGAATAGGGTCAGTTATAGTCAGGTGTATGGTGCTTGTAGGTATAGAATTTATTTCCTCGCACTTGTAATCCAATTGCACTCGATTCCGGAAAAAGTTTAACTTTAAAGCCATCCTTTTCTAGAGTTGGCACCTGCTGGAATGTACGGCGTGTTTGGGCAAAACCCACACCACCCCGCCAGTAAAGCTCTTATCAAAATAAGTTTTCCCTCTGGTGCTGTATCCCTGACTTTGGCACCAACAACAGAAGCTAGAAGCCGATAGGCAGAAATGTCCTGAGCTGCTGCCAAGTGACAGGATGAAGAAGCTGCGGTTTAATAGCTGAGCAATACATTGCTGGTTGCGCTCACCAGGCTTGCCTATAGCAAGGGGTTCCTGGAGATGAGGAAAAGCCTTAGCATCTGGCATTGGCTGGCCCGCCGATATGGGCTTAGGCTCTTGAGTGCTGCCGATATAGCCGTCAATGGCTCGCGGCCCTGGGATCTGCAAGTCCGCGACGAGCGGCTCTACCTGCGCTGCCTGCTCTATGGATCCCTGGGCTTTGGCGAGGCCTACCTGGAGGGCTGGTGGGATTGTGAGGCTATTGACGAGTTGGTTTGTCGTCTCCTCACCGGTCAGGCAGTGGAGCAAGTGGGCTGGCCGGTTCGGCTCCTGCTTGCCTTGGACAGTCGCCTCATCAACCGCCAGCGGGGTAAGGGAGCGTTTGTGGTTGGCCAGCGCCACTACGACCTTGGCCATGACCTCTACGAGGCCATGCTGGATCGCCGCCTGATCTATAGCTGTGCCTATTGGGATGGGGGGGCACAAACCCTCGACGAAGCCCAGGAAGCCAAGCTGGATCTCATTGCCCGCAAGCTAGATCTCCAGCCCGGCATGCGCGTGCTCGACATCGGCTGTGGCTGGGGAGGCACGGCACAGTACCTGGCCGAGCGCTATGGGGTGCAGGTGGTGGGCATCACCGTCTCGCAAGAGCAGGCCAAGCTGGCCAGCGAACGCTGCCGCGGCCTACCGGTAGAGATCCGGCTGGAAGACTATCGCCAGACGCAAGGAAAGTTTGATCGGATCCTTTCTGTTGGCATGTTTGAGCATGTGGGCTACCGCAACTACCGAACGTTCATGCGGGTAGCCCGTCGCCTTCTCAAAGACGATGGCTTGTTTCTTCTCCACACCATCGGCGCCAACGTTGCCTACCAGGGGCGGGATCCGTGGATTGAGCGCTACATTTTTCCCAACTCGATGCTGCCCTCACCTGGCCTCATCACGGCGGCCTTTGAAGGTCTGTTTGTGCTGGAAGACTGGCACAACTTTGGGACTAACTACGTGACCACCTTAAAAGCCTGGCACACCAATTTTGAGCGGGCATGGCCCCAACTGGCTGGTCGCTACGACGAGCGCTTCCGCCGCATGTGGCGGCTTTACCTGCTGATGAGCGCCGGCAGCTTCAAGGCCCGAGCCAGCCAGCTTTGGCAACTGGTTCTCTCACCTCGAGGAGTGAGTGGTGGCTATCGCTCGGCGCGGTAGCGACACGGAAAGATCTCCCTTCCTGTTTCTCAGGATTCCCTTTCTCTTGAAGAGCCCTGTAGAGATGGGGCCGGCTCTTAACGTCAACTTAAATTTGGCCGTGTAGCCTGCTAATAAGCGCATACACTTATTCGCGCAAGGAGGTCGTCCCATGAAAAAGCTGGCTGAGCTTCCCCTGATCGGTCTCCCCATCGCCGCTGTGTTGACCACGTGGGCAGTGGTCACCTCGGCTCCTCCGGTAACGGGGGCGCCGACTGGCGGGCGCGCTGCCTTGGTGGTGGCCTACAACAGCCCGGAGAAATGGGCCAACTGGGGCGAGGTGCTCAAAACTTTCTCTGCTAAAACTGGCCTACAAGCTCCTTCGGATCCCAAAAACTCCGGCCAAACCCTGGCTGCCCTCAAGGCGGAAGCCGCGGCTCCTCAGGCGGATACGGCCTACTTTGGCATCGTGTTCGGCATTCAGGCTGCCGAAGCCGGGTTGCTGGAGCCCTACAAGCCGGCGGGATTTGCGGAGATCCCGGCAGGGCTCAAAGATCCCGAGGGCCGCTGGATGACGATCCATCAGGGTGCGGTAGCCTTCTTGGTCAACACCAAGGTGCTGGGCAACACTCCCATGCCCCAGTGCTGGGCTGACCTGACGAAGAACGAGTACAAGGGCAAGGTCGGTTTTCTGGATCCCACCCAGGCGGCCATCGGGTATTCGGTGGCCACGGCTGCCAACCTGGCCCTGGGAGGCACGCTGGAGAACTGGGATCCCGGCATCCAATACCTGGCTCAGCTCAAGGCCAATGACCTGCAGCTGCCGGCCCAGACGGCCACTGCCCTGGTTCAACAGGGCGAGATCCCCATTTTGATCGACGCCGATTTCAACGGCTACCAGCTCAAAAACAACGAAAACGCCCCCGTTGAAGTCGTCATCCCCTGCGAGGGATCCCTGGCCATCCCCTATGTCATCGGCCTGGTCAAAGGGGCGCCCAACCCGCAAGGGGGTAAGCAGTTAATCGACTTCACCCTCTCGAACGAGGGGCAGGCTTTGTTTGCCAAGAGCTACCTGCGGCCCGTGCGGCAGGTGAGTGTGGATCCCGGTATTGCCGCCAAGATGCTTCCGGACAGCGCCTATGCAAAAGTGACTGTGCCCGATTTCGCGCAAATGCGCGCCGTGCAAGAGCAATTTAACGAACGCTGGAAAGCTGAGGTCATGCGGTGATCCCAGGCACGGGACTTCGCTCTCCTTTGAGGTTGGCGGCGATGGGGCCGCGGTGGCTGGCTGCACCGCTTGTTCTCCTCTACGCGCTGGGGCTGTTGATCCCGCTGGTTGTGCTGCTGCGCCAGAGCTTGCTGGAAGAGAACGGCGGGAGCCTGACGCTGGAGAACTACGGGGCGGTGGTTACCTCGGCTGCCTATCGCCGCGCCTTGCTCAACAGCATCTGGATTGCTCTTGCCTCTACGCTGCTGGCTTTGATCCTGTGCTTTCCCGTAGCCATCTACATCGAGCGCTCCGCCGATCCCCACCGCCATGCCCTGGCTGTGGCCTTGAGCATTCCTCTTAGCCTGCCGGGGATTGTCATCGGGTTCTTCGTCATCCTGTTTTTTGGGAGGACGGGCCTGGTGCCCCAGCTTTTTTTGCTGCTGACGGGCGAGCGGCAACTGAGCTTGGCTTACACCTTTGGGGGCATGCTGCTGGGGTATCTGTACTTTCAGATCCCGCGGGTTGTGTTGGTGTTGCGGGGGGCGGTGGCTGCCCTTCCTCAGGAGGTGATCGAGGTGAGCCGTACGTTGGGAGCGACACCTTTGCAGGTGTACTTGCACGTGCTGTTGCCGGCGCTCCTGCCGGCTTTGCTCGGCGCTGCCAGCGTCAGCTTGGCCACTGCCTTTGGGGCTTTTGGCACGGCGGCCACCCTCAGCCGTGGCTTTCGCGTCTTGCCGCTGGAGATCGCTGCTTCCTTCACAGAAAGCTTTCAGCCGGGACGGGCTGCCAGCTTGAGCATTGTCCTGACCTTGCTCACCACAGCCATTCTGGTGGGCCTGGGCCAGGTTGCCGAGCAGGCCCTGCAGCCACAGCGCCCCGCAGCGGGATCATCTAGGGGGCCGCGGCCATGAAGCCCTTGTTTCCCCGGTCGCAAGGGGATCCCGTCCTGGCCATTGGGCGGGGGTTTACCTGGGCGGCGGCGATCTTGTGCCTGGCGCCCCTGCCCTTGCTGCTGCTGGTGGCTACCACAGCCAACTGGCCGCTGGGGGTTTGGGCCGGCGGGATCACCGGCAAGTGGCTGCAGGAGGGATGGGAAACGGTGCGACCCTATGCTTTTTTCAGCCTGCGGCTGGCGGGCCTTGTGCTGGGGATCAACCTGGCCGTCGGCCTGCCGGCAGCTTGGCTAATAGCGCGGCGGCGCTTTGTGGGTCGGCAGGTTCTGATGGCCCTGATCAATCTGCCGCTGGCCATTCCCGGCATCGCCATTGCCCTGGCCTTGATCCTGGCCTACCCGGCAGCTCGCGCCAGCGGGATCCTTCTCCTGCTCGGCCAGGTGATCTACACGTTGCCGTTTCTGGTGGCCACGCTGGTGCCGGCTCTGGCCCAAGGGGCATTGCTGGAGCAAGAGGCGGTGGCCCGCACCCTGGGCGCCACTTTCCTGCAACGCTTATGGCATGTAACGCTCCCCTCGATCCGCAGCGCCCTGTTGGCCGCTTTGCTCCTGGTCTTCACCCTCTCCATGGGAGAGTTCAACGTCTCTTTCTTTCTCTTCACCCCTCTCAACAAAACGTTGCCCATCGAGCTGTATTCTGCCTACATCACCAATCGGGTGGAGGTGGCAGCGGCCATGACTGCCCTTTTTCTTCTCTTCGTCGTGCCCGCTGCCATTGCCATCGAGCGACTGGGCGGTAGCAAGGTAGGACAAGCATGACCACCCCTGCTTCTGTCGTCTTTGACCGGATTGCCTACGCCTACATCCCCGGACGCCTAGTGGTCGAAGACATTAGCCTGCAGGTGCCGGCGGGAGAAATTGTGGTGTTGGTTGGCCCCAGCGGCTGTGGCAAAAGCACTCTGCTGCGCTTGGTGGCCGGCCTGCTGATCCCCGCCGAAGGCCGCCTTCTCATCGACGGCGCCGACACAAGCTCCCTGGGGCCAGAGAAGCGCTTGGTGGGCTGGGTGCCCCAAAGCTATGCCCTGTTCGAGCATCTCAACGTTCGCGACAACGTGGCTTTTGGATTGCGCATGCGGCGGATCCCCAGGCCTGTCATCTGCCGGAGGGTCACCGAGATGCTGGAGCTCTGCCGCATTGCCGAGCTGGCCGATCGTCCAGTTACCCAGCTTTCTGGGGGTCAGCGGCAGCGGGTGGCCATTGCCCGGGCTCTGGCCGTGTCGCCGCGGGTGCTGTTGCTGGACGAGCCGCTGGCGGCTTTGGATCCGCAACTGCGGGCGGCCATCCGGGCCGACCTGCAAGCCCTGTTGCGGGCCAGTGGGGTCACCACCCTGTTTGTTACCCACGACCAAGAAGAGGCCCTGGCCATTGCCGACCGGGTGGCGGTGCTGCAGGCGGGCAAGCTGGAGCAATTCGGGACGCCCCAGGAGCTCTGGCAAGCCCCGGCCAGCGCTTTTGTGGCTCAGTTTTTCGGGGGGGCAGCGGTGTTTTCTGCCCAACGTCTTGGACCTGGCCGCGTACGCCTTGCCCCCGGAGTAGAGGCGAACATTCCCTGGCAGTGCGATGGCCAGGTGGTGCAGGTAGCAGTTCGCAGCGGGGATCTGGAGCTTTTGCCCGAAGTTGGCCAATCGATGGAGGCAGGGCAGTTCGTGCCCACAGCCGTTGAGTTCGGAGGCGATGTCTTTAAGATCGCCGGGGAATTGATAGGCGCAGGCAAAGTCACGCTTCTGCACGACCGACCGGTTATCCTGGGGCAAAGCTACCCCGTTCGGGCCAAGCCAGGCCGCGTCCTCTCTGTCATTGGCCGGCCTTGCCACCGCCACTAGGGGATCCCACCTTTGCCGGCAGCCAACTTCAACTCCCCCCGCTTTTGTCGTATGCTTTCCAGAGTTGAAGCAGGCCGCGGGATCCCTGCCGGATAGTGCATAACCTTACAGCCTCTCCTAACTTTGTTCAGCCACTTTCCAATAGCAAGCCTGCGCGCTCACCAGGGATCAACCAGCAGGAGCACAGATGGCTACAGGAAATGACGGCACCCCGGCCAAAGGGCGGCCTGGTAGGCGTTGGGCCAAATCAGCCGACCTGCTGGCTCAAGGCAAGCTCAAACTCCGACCGGCCAAGGGCGGGCAAGGGCCGCAGGAGGTGGTGTACAGCAAGCTGCGGGAGATGATCTTGAGCAGCAAGCTGCAGCCGGGCGAGTGGCTGCGCCAGGAGCAGTTGGCCTCTCTTTTCGGCGTCAGCCGTACCCCTGTCCGCGAGGCTCTGCGCATGTTGAGCCAGGAACACCTGGTTGAGTTTGTTCCCAACTATGGGGTGCGGGTGGTGCCCCTCAGTTGGGAGGAATTTGAAGAGCTCTATGCCATGCGCATCGGGCTGGAAGGGCTGGCGGCGCGTCTGGCTGCGGAGCGAGCTACGCCCTCGGACGTGGGTGAGCTGCAACAACTCCTGGCTGCCATTGCCACGCTGGCCGAGGACGAGGATTTGTGGACCTATCTGCGCCAAGAGTGGCACTTTCGTCTGCGATGTTACGCCATCACCGGTCGGGAACAGTTGATCCAGCGAATCCGGAATCTGCGCGAGCACGCCGAGCGCTACCTGCGGCTGGCCTACCACGTGGAAGGCAAGATGCAGGAGTCGCTGGAGTTTCACCGCCGGCTCCTGAAGGCCATCGCTGCCCACGACGGCGCCGCTGCCGAACAGATTAACCAAGAAGCACTGCGCTGGACCCTGGCCAATGCCGGCCCCATTGTGCGCGCCAGCCAAGCTATATAGGGATCCCCCCATCGCCACACCTAGTGCTTCTCCTCGGCAGGCTCTGAGGCGGCGTGCTACGATGACTTTTGATTATCATTCTCATTCAGGCAAGTGGGTTGATGCCCGAAGCTCTGCGGCAGATTGTGGGTCGCTTTCAAAAGGCCAGAACTTCTCGTCAGAAGTACGAGCTGCTGCTGGCCTATGCCAAGCGCCTGCCCCCTTTCCCCAATTCCCAGCGCACAGAGGAGAATCTCGTGCGGGGTTGTGCTTCGCGGGTGTGGCTGGCCACCGAGTTAAGGGACGGCAAGGTCTACATCCAGGGAGATGCCGATGCCCAGTTGGTCAAGGGCTTGGTGGCCATTTTGGTGGAGGGGTTGAGCGGCCTAGCGCCAGAGGAAATTTTGGGGGTTTCCCTGGAGTTTGTGCGGGAGATGGGCCTCAACTTCAGCCTTAGCCCTTCCCGCAGCAACGGCCTGGTGAGTATGTTTTCGCTGCTGCAGCAGCGGGCCTTGGCTTTCCAGGAGTCAGGCGCTTCCGACGCTGCTGTCTCTGTTGTCTTGTGAGGTATTAGGACTCATGGCTAATAACTCTCTGCGTTCGGCCCGACCCGTGCGATCGCTGGTCTCGCTGGTGGCGGCCCTCTCGGTCGGGATCCTGGGCAGCTTGCAGATGCGCCAAGAAGAGTCCCGGGCCCAACGGGGATCCACCCCTCCGCAGGTGGTGACCACAATCCTGCCGATAACGCAATTTACCCGCGCCGTGGCCGGGGAGCGGGCCGAGGTGAAACCCCTGATCCCTCCCCAGATGGGGCCCCACGACTTTCAGGCTCGACCCGAGGATGCGCGCCTGCTGTCCCAGGCGGATGTGCTGGTGATCAACGGGTTGGGAATGGAGACCTTTTTGGAGGGATTGATTGCCAACGCCGGCAATCCGAAGCTGCGCATCATTGACAGCAGCCAAGGGATCCCGACTTTGCAGACCCAGGAGCCAGAGCATGGGCATTCCCACGGCCATGGCCATTCTCATGGTCACGGCCACAGTCATGGACACTCTTATGGGCACAGCCACGGCGAGTTGAACCCCCACATCTGGCTGGATCCCAGGCGGGCCATTCAGCAGGTGGAAAACATCCGCGATGGCCTCATTGCTGTCGATCCAGAAGGGGCAGAGACTTACCGCGCCAATGCCGCTGCCTTTATCGAGCAACTGGAAGCTTTGGATAAAGAAATCGAGCAGAAATTAGCTCCCTTCGCCGGCAGGAGCTTTGTGGTCTTCCACGACCTTGCCCCTTACTTTGCCGAGCGCTACAACCTCAAAGCGGACTTCCTGGTGGAGATCCCGGAAGCCAGCCCCTCTCCGGAAGATGTGCGCCGGGTGATGGAGACGGTGCGGCAGTCGGGCCTAAAGACAATCCTGGTGGAGCCACAAGTGGGGAAGGACAACCCCTTTGAGGTCTTGGCCCGGGATCTGGGGGTACAAGTCCGCGTGTTCGATCCCTTGGAAACGGCTGGCCCAGAGGGGATCGAGCCGGAGTACTACCTAACCATCCTGCGGCAGAACGTGGAAAACCTGGTCTCCGCCTTCGAGAAAGAGAAGGCCTGGGTTCCCCTGCAGTTGCCCTTGGTGGGTCAGACTGCTCTCGAACACCTGCTGGCGAGGGGGCGATGAGCTTCCATTCTGGCGAGGTTGTCCTGCGGGTGGAGGGGCTGACGGTCTATCGGGGATCCCACTTGGCCGTGCAGAACGTGTCGTTTGCGCTAGAGGCGGGATCCCATACGGCCATTGTTGGCCCCAACGGCGCCGGCAAGAGCACCTTGGTGCAGGCCATCTTGGGCATCCTGCCGCGGCAGTGTGGCTCGGTTTACATCCTAGGGGAGCCGCTGCGTCTGTCGGGGTATTTGCCCCAGAAAGTGCGGCAGCAGATTGCCTACGTGCCGCAGCGCTTGCACTTCAACCCCGCCATTCCCCTGACGGTGGCGGAGTTTGTCGCCCTGGGCTGGGGATCCCTTAGGCCCCGCTGGCCCTGGCAGCAGCGAGCTGCTCGGCAGGAGGCCGTCCAGAAAGCCTTGCAACGGGCCGAGGCTCTGCACCTGGCCTCTAAGCCCCTGGGTCAACTGAGCGGCGGCGAGCTCAAACGGGTGTTGTTGGCCTATTGTCTAGTCTGGCCGCGGCGGCTGCTGGTGCTGGACGAGGCCCCCGCTGGTCTAGATAGCCTCAGCGAAGGGGAATTCTATCGGCTATTGGAAGAGCTGCGCCGCTCCCTGGGCTGGGCCATCCTGCAGGTCTCCCACGACCTAGAGATGGTGTCCCGCTACTGTGACCGCGTGCTGTGCCTCAACCGCTCCCTGATTTGTCAGGGATCCCCTGAGGCGGCCCTGGCGCCGGAGATGCTCAGCCGCGTCTACGGCCCCGCGTTTGCCCGCTACATCCACCACCACTGAGGAGGGGCAATGCCGGAGACCTGGGCGCAGGTGGTGGAATGGCTGCAGTTGCCCTTCATGCAGCGGGCTCTCCTAGGCGGCATCCTGACGGGGGTGACGGGGGGGCTTTTGGGCAGTTTTGCCATCTTTCGGCAGTTGGCGTTTTTTAGTGATGCCTTGGGGCATTCGGCGCTGCTGGGTATTGTCCTGGGAGTGGCCCTGGGGCTGGATCCCACAGCGGTGCTGATGGTGTTTGGGGTAGTGTTTGCCCTGGGGGTGACTTTTGTCCTGGAACGCACCCAGCTTTCGGCAGATGCGGTGCTAAACATCATCTACTCCTCCTCCTTGGCCCTGGCCATCATTGGCCTCAGCCTGATCCCTGGCTACCGCGGCAACCTTAACCAGTTGCTATTTGGGGATATTCTCGGCATCAGCCTGCCGGCCTTGTGGATGAGCGGCCTGCTCCTGCTCTTGGCCCTGGGGTACATTGGGCTGACCTTGCCTGCCCAGATGCTGCTCACCCTGGATGAGTCGCTGGCGCGGGCGCGGGGGGTAGAGGGGGGCTGGCAGCGGTTGGCCTTTGTGGTGCTGCTGGCTTTGGTGGTGGCCCTGTCGATCCGCTCGGTGGGGGTGCTATTGGTGAGCGCTTTTGTGGTGATCCCCGCTTCGACGGCGCGGCTTTTGGCATCCGGCTTTACAACCTATGTGCTGCTGGCCATGGGCTTAGGGGGCTTGAGTGCGGTGTTGGGGATCCTCCTCTCGGCTGCCTTCAACCTGCCCTCCGGCCCCAGCATTGTGGCCACCCAGTTGCTGTTTTTTCTCCTGGCTATGGCGCTCAAGGGGGCGCCGCAACTGCTGCGGCTCTAGCTGTCGGCCATCCCAAAAGTTCTTTCTGGCAGAAGCTGGCCGAACAGGCGGCGGTAGCTCTCCGGGAAAACCTGGCCCATGAGGGTGGGCTGCTCGTAAACCCGCTTCAGGGTGTTGAGATCCCGTTTGGTGATGGTGGGCACCCGCAGCAGGCGGCGATTGCCGGTAGCCGCTGCATGGTGGCCGCCGTACATCAGATCCCGCGGGTCGGGGCTATGGCCCCACAGCCCCAGCCCATGGCCGATCTCGTGCCGGGCCACCGCCGTCACTTCTGCCAACCCCTGGCCTTCGGCAATGACGATGCGCACCCGCTGTTGCAAAGCTCCATTTGAGGCGAAGAAAAACTCAGGTCGGGCCGCCCCCACTACCCCGCCGCCGAGGGGGGGAACGCGATAAATGCTCATCCCGTAGAGGGCCTCTTCCTCTTTGGCCACCACCCGCATCGGGATATAAGCAGACCACTCCTTCACCGCCTGCTCCACAAAGGTTTTCCACTGGGGGTGATCCCCTTGGATGTAGACCGGGATCGGGTAGAAGGCCCACTGGGCGTAAACGCCGCCCGGCAGCAGCGGGTCGATCTCCTCAAAGTAATCTCCCGCCGACTTATCGTAGGTGTAGCGGGCCAGGCCAGGGGGCAGTCGTAGGCGTACCGGTTGTGGCAGTTCTCCGGCTTGGGCCTGGAGAGCCTCTATGTCAAAAAGATGCAGAACCGGCAGGGATGCTCTGCCCCCTACTGCCAGGGCGAAAAGCATTGCCCAGCCGACGATGCAAAGCTGTAGAACGCGCCGATGGATCAAAGCCGACTTCTACCTATCTCCCTACCAGGTTAGTGGCTCGGCGGGCAGGCGTCGATTTTCAACTGCGAAGTCTGCATCACGATCCCCCACGACACCCCACCCTAGGCGTGCTGGAACTTCAACCTGAGGCAGGACGGAGCTTTGCTTGCTACATCGGAAGTCCGCCTGGGGATCCCCATGTTTGGGCAGAATATCCATTAGCATGAGTTCCAGGGGCTGGCCAAACGGGACGCGAGGAAGCGCGCGAAGTGGCAAAATCGGACTGCCGGGCGCCGGGTTGTGGGGAGAGCCCCAACAAAATCGCAGGTGAGGTCGCAAACCATGGCACCGACTTGGCAGACAGATGGGCACACTTGGTTTCTTCTGCCCGCTCAACCCCGTGCCGTAATTCACTTTCTGGGCGGAGCGTTTGTGGGAGCTGCCCCGCAAGTGTTCTACAGCCGCCTGCTCGAAGAACTGGCCCGCATGGGCATGGCCATTGTGGCTACCCCCTACAGCACCGATATCGATCACGCTCAACTGGCTCTCAATGCAGCCCAATCTTTGCACAGAAGCCTGCAAAGCAAAAATTTGCTAGGTCTACCCCTGTTTGGCTTGGGCCATAGCCTGGGCTGTAAGTTGCAGATCCTCTCTTGTCTGGCCATGGGATCCCAGCGGCGAGGCAATATTTTCCTGGCCTACAGCAACGCCGGGCTGGATCGGGCTCTGCCCTTGCTGCGGCTGTTGGCTCAAGCTTGGCCTCAACAACAACTGTCCGATCTGTGGCGGATGTGGATGGGATCCTCTTCGCCGCCTGTGAACCTGTGGTTGGAGTTCGAGCCTTCTCCGGCAGAAACCAATCGCTTAATCGAGGAGCAGTATCCGGTCAGCAACAACCTGCTCGTGGAATTTCGCCACGATGATATCGACGATGTTCCTCTGCTTTACCAACAGCTTTGCCGCAAGTATCGAAGTTACACAGAATGGCAACACTTGGAAGGGGATCACCTAACTCCGCTGGGTTTTAGCTACCCTTTCCCAGTTGGGGAAGAATTCAGCCCCATCGATGCTTTTGGACAGTTGATTTACCAAAGCTGGCTGGCCCCCAACCACCAGATGATCCGCAGCATTCAAGCCTGGCTATCCACCCACCTCGCCTAGTCAAGCCAGCTCAGATCGGAAAGCAGATCCAGATCTTGAGAGTGGGAAAAGGAGGAGTGCGCCTGGAGATGAAACAACATCTGTAGGGTGTCGCTCATGAGAAAGTAACAGGTCAAGACGCCACCGGCAGCCGCGGCCACCAGTGTCCCGGCCAACATGCGCGAGAACTCCTGACTCTGAAAAGCCTGCTCCATCAGGCGCAGGGCCCAGAATCCCAACAGGACAACAATAGCAAGGATGATCAACATATCGTAATCTATCGTAACAAGTCTGCTGCCCAACGGCCATTGGCAAAGTTGAATAAGAATATAAAGAACCTGGTTGCCCCTCATGCTCGATGACTCGGCGTCGGTGTGCAGAAGTGCCTGGATCTGTAGTCCTTTCCGGTTGGCCTTGTTGCGGGCCATGAGCACAAAAGGGATCCCGCCGGCGAGATCGCAGATCACCGACCGGTATCGTCTGGCTCCTCTGGGCCGGCAGTTGCTGCAAGATCTGGAGAGGAGTGAAGCGAGGATCTCCGCAAGCTGGGCAGAACAGGCTGACCTGCTGGCGACTGCTCTCCTGAGGATCCCCTACACTGGAGCTAATTTTCGATGGTCGCCCTGGAGGTGAGATGTGTTACGGCCAAAGTTGAGGCGTGTGCCCGGATCCCTGGCACTTCAACGTTCTCTTCAAGCTTCTTTGCAACAGCGCAGCCGGGCGATCAACCGTCGCCGCACACTGCTCTACCGCAGAACTCGCTTGCTCCACCGACGCAACTTGCCCCTTTACCTGCGCAACTTGCTGTTGCAGTACCGCACCAGCTTTATCTACAACCTCAAAGCCAGGCCCGTGATCAGAACTCGCTAGAGAATGTCGAGCTATCTTTTCACTCTCAGCGCAATAGTCTTCACAGCGCGAAAAATAGGCAGATGGCGATGGACATCGCCCTACCGGAAAAGCCTGGATTTATAGTCAAAAATTGTTCTCTGTAAGCCTTATCTCCCCCTTCCTTCTAAGAGAGAGGCTGGGCTCCCTCCGAGAGAAAAGAGTTGGAAGTGGGAGCCAAGCTAAGGCTACCGAATTGTGAAGCGGCCAACTCCTATCTTCTCGCCGTTGACCTGAACCTCGACACGGTAGCGCCCGGTGTAGGGTTGGCTGAAGCTGAGAAAGCCTTGCACCGTGTCGGCCAAGGGATCCCAGGGAAAATCAAACTTGCGGATCAGTTGCTCGCCCCCGGCTTCTCCGCCCTCGTAGTACCAAAGCATCTCCACCTGGGCGTTGGCAGGGAGGCTGCCCACCGGCAAGATGGCCCAGACTAGGGTATCGGTGGTCTTGAACTCGGTTGTGACCTCGCCAGGGCTGCCGTCTGCCCGACCTCGGTGCAGGCTGATCACGCTTGTCCCCGCCTCGTTTGGGGCCTTCTGGCTGTAGGCGCGGGCATCCGCTTGCGCTTCCTGCAGCAAGTGCAGCCACCAGCGGGCGATCTGACGCTCTAGGGTTGGGGCCTTTGAAGCCGGGGAGGGAGGTTTGGAAGCGGCAGCGGTGAGGTTTTGGATGGGAAAGCCCCGAGCCGTCCCCACCTCGCTGCCCAGCAAGTTGAGCCAGCGACTCCGGATTTCGGGTGTCATCTCTGGCTTGGCGGCGTAGGCAATGCGCACAGGCCCGTCTGGGCCTTGGGTGATGCGGCCAGTCTCATGCTCTTGGATCCCGGCAGCCTGCCCACGACAGCCGGCGCTACGGAACTCGTAGAGAACATCTTCTTCGCTCTCCCAATGAAACTCCCAAGTCATTTGGAGACAGTTGGCCAAGAGGTCATCCCGAAGGCGGTTGGCCACCAAGCGCGGCGATCCCTCGACATGAATGTCCATGACGGAGAGCATTTCACTCCAAGAGGACAAGCTCTCTCCAGGCCGTGTAAGAAGGGTTAGAGTAAGCCCTTCCAGGACTTGATGATCGGCGAAAACCCACTCCCCCAATCCTTCAATGAGGACATTTCCTGAGAGGCTGAGGTAAGGCGAGGTAAAGAGCAGGCCGGCAAAAAGGTTTAACATGATGGTTCTCCCTACCAAGATTTGTACTGGGAAAGTCCCCAATCAGCTCGCCGGCTGAAAAAGAACTGGACAAAGAAGCTAGAGTCTTCGTCATTACCTTTCACAAGGTTCACCTCAGGAGAATCTTGACAGATCCCTACAGCTTGATTTTGCTGGCCTTACCGAAAGATCCTTATGACCCCCTAGAATATCGGCCAGCATAGCACAGTTGAGCTCAATTCTGAAACCTACTTTGCAAGAATGCTGTATTTTTCTGATCAGTATATTCATTTACATTGAACAGATATCAGTCTGTTCGTTCAGACACTTAAAACCCTCCAGATAGCCCTCGCGAATTTGTCAACAATCGATCTCTTAGTCATCGGGGCTAGAAGAGGGGATCTTCCCGGTGATCAGCCAGTTATCCCCCACAGTCTGCAGTTGCGGCTCCAGCAGTTGCCAGCTCTGGTTAACGTCAGGGATCCCTTCTCCTCCTACGGGGGTTGGGGCGTCGGCCCCGCCCAAGATCTTGGGAGCGATGAAGGCGGCCACTTTCTGGATGGCCCCATCTTTGAGGGCTGCCCAGGCCAGGGTGCCGCCGCATTCCCAGAGGGCGCTCAGACAGCCTCGCTCGAAGAGGGCCTGTGCTGTCTGGGCCGGGGTTACTTGATCCAGGTGCAGCAGCTCCACCCCTTGCTTGGCCAGGGATCCCCAGAGGGAATGGGTCTCTGGGGCTTCGGTGATCACCAAAGTTGGTGCTTCTTCCACCTGCCAGAGGTGGGCCACGGGGGGTAGGTTTAGGGAGCGGCTGAGAACCACCCGCAGGGGCTGGGATCCCTGAAAATCCGGCAGGCGGCAGGTGAGGCGGGGGTTGTCGTGCCAGACGGTTTTGGATCCCACAATGACTGCATCGTGCCAGGCCCGCTGGCGGTGAACCCACTCTCGCGCCAGAGGGTTGCTAATCCACTGGCTGTGGCCGGTGGCGGCGGCGCTCTTGCCGTCTAGGGTCATGGCGTATTTGAGCAGGCCAAAACACCGTTTCTGCACAATGGCGAAGGCAAAGCCCTCGTTGAGCTCTTGGCACTCCTGCTCCAGCACCCCTACTGTTACCTCAACCCCGGCCTCCTGCAGGCGGCGGATCCCTTTGCCGGCCACCAGGGGATTGGGATCCTGCATTCCCACCACCACCCGCCGGATCCCAGCCGCCAGAATGGCCTCGGTGCAGGGGGGGGTACGCCCATAGTGGTTACAGGGCTCCAGGTTGACGTAGAGGGTGGCGCCCCTGGCCAGGGATCCCGCCTGTTGCAGAGCCAACACCTCTGCGTGGGGCTGGCCGGCCCCTGGATGAACGCCTTCTCCCACCACCTGCTCCCCCTGCAGGATCACGCAGGCCACCCGCGGATTGGGAGAGGGGCGCTGCAATGTGGAACGGGCCAGGGACAAACACCGCTCCATCCATTGCCGATCCGAGGTCATAAAATGGGCGTCCAGTCCAGGGGGCTGAAGCTGGCTATAGAGCTGCCAGTTGACGGTCAAAAGCTACGATAGATGCTCTAAATTCTAGCTCGGCTACCTGACGTCAAGAGGTGGGTATCGATCCAGATACGGGCAAGAAGTTGCCCCCGCCAATTCACAACCTCCTGACCGTGATACCTGCTACATCTTGGGTTTCGACAAACAGGCTCTAATATTGGGATGGTTGTTCTAGGAGCTGCCTTCATGACCTCTTCCCCCCACCTGACCGCTGCAGAGTGGGCAGCGGCTTCTGCCAACGGGCTGAAGGAGGCTGCCCTGCTTGGGGAACGCGATCCCTTGGCCCATCCCCTCCAAATCAACGAAGCCTTCAACCACAGGAACAACCTGTTAAACCGTCGCCTGCAACTGGTGGAAGAACTCTGGGAAGCCGTAATCCTGCAGGAGTGCGGGCAGTCTCTGGTGGAGCTGTTGCAGCGGCTGCGTTCCATGTGTTCCCCAGAAGGACAAGCCCTGGAGTACCCGATCCCAGAGGTGCTGCAAATTATCGAGCATCTCAGCCTCGATGCCACCATTCAAACGGCGCGCGCCTTTGCCCTGTTTTTCCAGTTGATCAACATTGTTGAACAGCACTACGAACGGGCCGAAGACTCCGACATGCGCATGGTGGACAGCCAGCAGCGCACGGTGCGGGAAAACGAAAAATTTGAACGGTTGTTCCCTTACCTGCGGGCTCAAGGAGTGCCGCCAGGCCTACTGCGCCGACTGCTGGAGCAGTTGCACATTCGCATGGTGTTCACCGCCCACCCCACCGAGATCGTCCGCCACACCATCCGGGAAAAGCAACGGGCCTTCTCTCGCCTGCTCAGCCAACTGGATTGGGCAGAACAGACTCAGCCTTTGCAGGCCCAGATGTTGAAAGAACAGATGGCGGAAGAGGTTTTGCTTTGGTGGCGCACCGACGAGTTGCATCAGTCCAAACCGACCGTTCTGAACGAAGTCGATTACACCTTGCACTATTTTGAAGAGGTTTTGTTTCAGGCTATCCCGCTGCTGCACGAATACCTCAGCCGCAGCTTGAAAAAAGCGTTTCCCGGCGTTGAGCCGCCGCCGGCAGGATTTTGCAACTTCGGCTCGTGGGTGGGCGGGGATCGGGATGGCAATCCTTCCGTCACCGCCGATGTTACCTGGCAAACGGCCCGCTACCAGCGCAACCTGATTTTGGGCAAGTACATCGAATCGGTGAAGGCGCTCACCAAAACCCTGAGCGTCTCTTTGCACTGGGGGGATGTGGACAGCCAACTGCTGGATGCCCTCGAGCAAGATCACCGCCTCATGCCGGAGGTTTACGAATCGTTTTCGCTGCAGTATCGCCAAGAGCCCTACCGTCTCAAGCTCAGTTATATGCAGCGGCGGCTGGAGTTGACGCGGGAGCGCAACCGCAACTTGGCCGACTCCGCCTGTCTGCCCGCCCCTCCCCCTGTGGACAACGCCTACGCCAATGCGGAAGAATTTCTGGCCGACTTGCAGCTTATCCAGCAAAGTTTGAAAAACAGTGGCCTTTCTTGCCGCCAGTTGGATCACCTCATCCAACAGGTGCAGGTGTTTGGCTTTCACCTGGCCCACCTGGATATCCGCCAAGACAGCAGCTACCACGAGGCCGCTCTCACCGAGATCTTTGAGTACTTGCGCATTTTGCCGCGGCCCTATAGCCAGATGACGGAAGAGGAAAAAACGGCTTTTCTTCTGCAGGAGCTGCAGACCCGTCGGCCCCTCATCCCCCTGGAGAGCCCTTTTTCCGAGAAAACGGCGGAGCTGATCGCCACCTTTCGCACCCTGCGCCGTCTGCAGCAGGAATTTGGCCTGGCCATCTGCCAAACTTATGTGATCAGCATGAGCCGCCAGTTGAGCGATCTGCTGGAAGTTTTGTTGATGGCCAAGGAGGTGGGCCTTTACGATCCCATCAGCGGGCGCGGATCCCTGGCAGTGGTGCCGCTGTTTGAGACTGTTGAAGACCTAAAGCGAGCGCCAGAGGTGCTGCGGCAGTTGTTGGAGATCCCTTTCTACCGCCAGTACTTAGCTCAGCAAGAAGACTTACAGGAGGTGATGCTGGGCTACTCGGATAGCAACAAGGATGCTGGCTTTCTAAGCAGCAACTGGGAGATTTACAAAGCCCAGCAGCGGCTGCAGGCGGTGGCCGAGTCCTATGGTGTGAAGTTGCAGATCTTCCATGGCCGGGGCGGCTCGGTGGGGCGCGGGGGAGGGCCGGCCTACGAGGCGATTTTGGCCCAGCCGGGGCGCAGCGTGGGAGGCCGCATCAAGATTACCGAGCAGGGAGAGGTGTTGGCTTCCAAGTATTCCCTCCAAGATCTGGCCATTTTTAACCTGGAAACCGTTACCAGCGCTGTGATCCAGGCCAGCCTGCTGCGCACCTACCCCAACGACCTGCACGAGTGGTCGCGCTTGATGGAATCCTTGGCAGAGCGCTCCCGCCAGGTGTACCGCAACCTGGTCTACGAGCAGGAGGGTTTTGTGGAGTTTTTCCATGAGGTTACCCCCATAGAAGAGATCGGCCAACTGCAGATCAGCTCCCGTCCTGCTCGCCGCAGCGGTGGCTCGAAAGATATTGGATCCCTGCGGGCTATTCCTTGGGTATTCAGTTGGACGCAGAGCCGCTTTCTCTTGCCGGCCTGGTATGGGGTCGGCACCGCCCTACAAGAATACGTGGCTAAGGGCGAGCACAACCTCAACCACCTGCAGCACCTCTACCGCGAGTGGCCCTTCTTCCGCATGGTGATCTCCAAAGTGGAGATGACTCTGGCCAAGGTGGATCTGCAAATAGCGCGTCACTACGTGCGGGAGATGAGCTCTCCAGAACGTTTGCAGCGGGCGATGGAGCTGTTTGAGTGCATTGCCCAAGAAATGTACCGCACGCGCACAATGGTGCTACAGATTACGGGTCACAGGGAACTGTTGGAGAACGATCCCTACTTGAAGCGCTCGGTGCAGTTGCGCAACCGCTCGATTGTGCCCTTGGGCTTTATTCAGGTCTCTCTCCTCAAGCGCCTGCGAGAGCACCAAGGAGCCCGCGCCGGGCGCACGCGCTACAACCGCGCTGAACTCCTGCGCGGAGCCATGCTCACCATCAACGGCATTGCCGCCGGAATGCGCAACACGGGCTGAACCCCTCAAACGCCGGCCAAGCTCAGATTGGTTCAGATCTTCAGAACAGCTCGTCATCGTACTCTTCTGGCTCCGCCTCTTCCACCTCGACCGATTCCACCTCGACAACGCGGCGAGAGGGACGACGGGGGGGCTCATTCGGGTAGCCTTCTCCTTGGTCTTGGGGCAGACGTGGGGGACGGCGGCGGGTGACCGTGCCTGTGCCGCGCTCCTCCTGCGTATCTACATCCTCTGGATACTCTCCGGTGGCGGGGCGACGGGCCTCTGGCGGCGGGGCGGGCTCATCGTAGTCGGTGTTTTGGCGAGAGCGGGATCCTGGCTCGTCGTAATACTCATCCACTTCGGGTCGGCGGCGCGGACGCACACGGGTATCGCTGGTCAGTTGGGGCCTGGGGCGACGCCCAGGCTCTTCGCTGCTGCGTTTGGGAATGGCGCGACTGTAAGAGGAGGTATCGCGAATGCGGGATCCTTCGGCCCGAGCAGAAACCGTGCGTCCTTGGGCATAGTCATCTAGGGGGTAGGTACGGCTGAAGTCTTTCTTGCGAACGGCTGGACGAACCCCGCCCACCTGCCGTACCTTTTCGCTCAAGAGAATCCGCAACCGGAAAGTTTCGATGGCAAACCAGCCGGCCATCACCGCCAGCAGCACCTGGGCAAAAAACAGCAACGGGATGAGCCGCTGACCCTCCAGAAGCAAACAGATGGAATAGATCAGGCCCATCGTGGCGAAAATCACATCCGATTCAGCGGAGGCCTCTCGCTTGATAAAGCGAACTGCGAAGATGGCTCCACTGGCAATCGCCACCAGCGCTGCCATCAAAAAATAGGGGCTTTGGGTGAGAAACATGCCAGGGATCCCTAAACAATGAAGAGGGGAGAGCGCTAAGCCTTACCCATTCCACAGCCGATCCTAACATCGATCCTCCCGCCGGCACGGACAACACCCGGGTTTGGATCCCTCTTGAATCCATGGGATCGGTGCTAAAATCGGCAACATCTTCCTGCATGTTCCATGCTGTATCTGGCACGGGTACACAAAAAGAGTCTCTTCGGCCAGGGGGAGCTGCAGCTCTTGGCTCGCCAGGCCGAAGAAGGGGTTTGGATCCCACTGCGCCAGCCAGAGTGGGTCACCTGCAAAGATGCCGGCCCTTACAACGTTGGCGTGTTGCTGCTGGTTGAGCTCTCGGAACAGCGGCGGGTAGAGCGGCTGGAAGAGGCGGCCATGAAGCTGGTGGAGATGTTGCACAGCTTGTCTCAAACCCGCAGTCTGGTGGATCTGTCGGAGATCGAAAGCTGGCGGCAATCTTTGACTCGCCAAAGCCAAGAGCTGAGCCGTCGAGAAGCCGAGGTGGCCGCCCGCCAAGAGCAACTGCAACAATGGGAAGCCCGCTTGCGCGAGAAGCTATCTTCCTGAATGCCCTACCGATCTTTTTCCCAAGCCGTCTGAGCCTGCCAGGGCGCGTTGAGACTAGCATAGCTCCCGGCTGCTCTAAGCCAACAACAGACGATCCCCTCTCCCTGAGTCAGCCCAAGCGCTCCGCGCCGCTCACGCGACCACCCCCAACCCCTCTCCCTGAGGCAGCCCTCACCCCCAACCCCTCTCCCTCAGGGAGAGGGGAGTTAGGGATGGATGTGGTTTCTTCATATTTTTTTGTTTGAAATGAGATAAATGGCCGTAACTGCGGAAAACCCCGCGGCTTCCCATCGGTTAAACAGCGCTGAGATCTGGCCTTAACTCGCGGGCACCTCGCAGATACACATGTTGCATGTCAGCTTGGGCAAGCGGAGTATTCAATTGGATCAGAACGCGAATACAACGGGGCAGGTCGCTGCTTACCCCCATCTGCTGCACATCCAACAACGGTACCGATTCCCAGCCGGGGCGACGACGGGCAAATTGGGCGGGAAAAGCCGCATTTAAATCAGGGGTAACGGAAAAAATAACGCTGACCAACTCAGCCAGATCTAGAGCGTTGCGATGTTCCAGTGCGTCCAACAACTCTGTTACTGCCGCTTCAATCGCCTCGGCAGTGTTTGCCGGTACGGTGATGGCTCCCCGAATTGCTCTGACTCGCCACCCCAATGGCCACACCCTCGCGCCTTTGAGCTCGTCTTGCTTCCAGAAAATTATACAGACTCATCTCCACGGGATCCCATCCCCTGCCAGCTCCGGTTAGGGGCCAGGCTGTAACAGCTTCTCCAGGATCTGAGCGTGGCTGAGGCCGGAGTCCACCCAGGCTTCTCCCTCTTTGAGGCGGGCGGCAGCGGTCAAGATAAACAAGTTGCTCTGCGCCCCCAAGGCCTCGCTGGTGGTTTGCACACAGGCCAGATCCTGGCCGGTTAACTGGCTAAACCAAGTGCCCAGCAGGCCTGCTTCCAAAAAGCCCATCGGGCGCTTGAAATGAGGGGGCGTAGCGGCAGCGAAGGGAGAGTTTCGGATCGACACCACCAGCACCCCCTGATCTTTGTAGGTCCAGTCGATCTCGATCAACCCCCAGCCGTGAGCTTTCCAAGCTTGTCTCAGACTTTGGAGGAAAATGCCCATCTCCAGCTCGGCCAGAGGCTTCTGGTAGTAGTCAGAGAGTTCCTGGGCAAAACGGCGGAAAAATTCCTTGCCCCACATACGACCACAGTTGCGCAACACCAGGCGAGCGGCTTGCCCCGTCTCGTATTCCAAGCCGGTGTAGATACTCCTCAGCAATGCTTCTGGAAGGGCCAAGAGCCGGTCACCGTGGCGACTCTCCAGCAAGCCTGACTCCAGGTCACTTTGCAGGTAGGCGCTGGGCGCGTAGTAGTTGCCCAAAACAGGCGTATAGGGGTCGAAGCTGGTGGAGCCATTGGGGATAGCGGTGGTGCCGGCCATATGTCAAAGATCCCTGGGCTATCAAGTAGGGCAGCGCAATTGGGAAACTCAGCAGGAGAGACCTCTACTCAGTTGATCTGAGTCCGTCCAAAGAGAGCAAAGCTGCTTGCGCCTGGGTGATCAAGGGGCGAATAAACTCTAGCTCTCCAGGGGCCAGATGATCCCTTAGCTCTTGCTGACAAATCCGATAAGCAACCTCGTAGGCGCTTTGCAGCTTGTACAGGCGCACCTCTTCCTCCATCCACTCGATCAGCCGCTCCTTCAACAGGTTCTCGTCCTGGAGCAACATGGCCAGGGCGCTGTAACGCAGCAACAGGAGCAGGTGCCGCCGGCAGAGATCCACCACTTGAGAGGAAAGGTTGGGCATCTCCTTTTGAAGGGTGTTTAGGGTGCGGCTCACCATCTGGCTCTCCCCCTCCCGTACGGCCCGGTACACGTGCAGCCTTTTGGGCCAGCCGAGCACATAGGCTTTGAGCTGCTCCAGTTGCTCCGGTGTGAGGTAGCGGGCCTCTGCCTCAATTAGCATCTGCTCCAGTGGGCTCACCATCTCGCTCCTCCCAAGGGTCGGTGGGTGCTCAGCGGGTGTCGGAGTTCAAAACAGGCTGAATAAATCGGCCAAAGTAATCTGTTTCTCTTCAGGCTGAGGCGGCAGCGCTGCCGACAGGGATCCCATAGAACGGGCCGCCAAAGTCAGGGGATCCCCCGACCAGGGGATGGAGCCGAAGTACTCCCGCACCCCTACAAAAGGCATGGGCAGCGAGGGACTCTGCCGCGGTCGGCTATCCCAATTTAAATGGGCAAAAAAGCTCTGCACCGACTCTTCCAGAAAAACCTCTGCTGTCATGCTTTGGCCACTCCCTGACCGGAGCGTAACTTTTGGGCAATTTCGCCGGCGCTGGCCCCTTCGTTGAGCCAAAAGGCAGCGGCATCGATGCGATCTTTGCTGCCGAGCAAAAATTTGCAGTAGCTTTCCCCCATGGAATAGCACTGGATCTCGATGCAGTTGAGCTGCCGTTCCACCATGGCGCTAAAAAACCCGGCAAACAATCCGGCGTAGAGGTGGCAAACGGGCTTACCCACATCCCCCAGGGTGCGAGCCACAGCGGAGTCGAACAAATTAATGAAAATAAATCCCTGCCGCCGGCCCTCAGTCTCCACCTCCCAGCGCCCCCAGCCTTGCGAGGTCAAGGGCCACCACCAGGTTTCCAAAAGGAACATCAGGTGGCTCTGCTTGGGTTTGCGCCGATACTCCTCCTCGAACCAGCGGGAGAAGTGGATCGCGTCGTTGCTCCCCCACTCGTGGCCAATGGTGTACATCAACGAGGCAGAGGCATCCCCCACTTCTTCTTCTAAGCCCTGCTGTAGGCCCAGGATAAAGTCTTCGCTTACCAAGACGTTGCGCGCGCCCGTCCAGTCCACCAGGGATCCCTGGGAGGGGTCGAAACGATAAAAGTCTTCGCGGCTGTAGTGATTGTGCCGTTGGGCAGCAGGCTGCAGGGGCAACTCGAGGGGAGTGGTTGTCATAGGGGCGGAGAGAGGGTGTCCATTGTTTCACACTTCTTGCTGAATCATAGCCTTTCCGCCGAGGGCTTTGGCCAGGGCCGTCGATAGCTGCAAGAAAAGAGCCTCTGCTGCCGGGAAGCCAGCGACGGCCAGTGCGGGGACTTGGGTTTAGGAGGGAGGTCTGACTTTGACGAAGGCGATGGCGGAGCGCCACAGCAGCGCTTCCCGCCCTTCCGTATCGGCCAAACAGAGGCAGTCGGGATCCTGCCAGCGCAACTGGCCGACAAAGACATCCCCGGTGTTGAGCTTTACCTCAAGGATCTCTCGATCTTTGATCACTTTTTGCAGGCGACGCACGCTTGGGATCCCGGTGTTGAACTCGGTCACGGCAGCCCTCTTGGCCAGCGAAAGGACGGCAAGCGCACTGCTCTCAGTATAGGGGATCCCTGCTGGCCCACACCTTGGCTGGACAATCTCCATAGCCGGGATCCAAAAACGCTCTTGCCCTCTGACCCACTTTTTCTTTCGGCGGGTACTATGTAGGGGGGATGGCGCTTGGAAAAGACGGTAAGTCTTGTCGGCCTGCCGTATTTTTTAAGCGAATCTACGGGTGTTCTCCCCGAAAAAAGTTAGCAGAATAGGGCTGGGGCGACAGAAAGTGCGCTTGTCGCCCTGGGGAAGGCAAATCCCAGCTTGGGATCCTTGTTGCCTGCTGTTTTGCTACAGAATTGTTTGTCTTTTTCAACCATCATCTGTGCAGGAGAGATCGTTATGGCAGTCGAGAAAGTGAACTCTTCTTCCAGCTTGGCCGAAGTGATCGACCGCATTTTGGACAAAGGGATCGTGGTCGATGCCTGGGTGCGGGTTTCTTTGGTGGGGATCGAGCTGTTGGCCATTGAGGCGCGCGTCGTTGTGGCTTCGGTGGAAACCTACCTGAAATACGCCGAGGCTGTGGGCCTGACGGCTACCGCTGCTGCCCCTGCCGTCTAAATCTGACCCAATCGCTCGATCCCCTTGCCTTCAACACCGCGGGGGTCGAAGGGTCGGGTCGTCGAGAAGGCGAGGCAGGGATCCGCTGTCGATCTCTGCCTTGTTTCCTTAGCTTCGGCTTGGGGATCGAGTTGGGCGGTGGTGTTGAGCTACAGGCCGTGCTGGTGGAGAGCGAGTTGGGAAAAAGCGGAGAACTGCATTCGCCCAGGCATTGAGAAGGACGTAGGGGATTGCACACCATGAGTTTGCAGGAACAGTGGGCCGCGGCCCGCAGCCGACGGGCGGCTCAAAATCAAAGTTTGTTAGGCGGATCCCGGCAGCAGCGCCTGGAGCAGCACCGCGCTCTGATGGCCGAGCTGAGACAACGTTGCCAGGAACGACAAGAGGCAATACGGCAGCAGAGAGAACAAACCCGCAGCCAACTGCGCAACCTGGAGCAGAGCCGGGCGGCGCAGCGAGCCTTGGACGAGCATTCTCGCATGGCGGCTGCGGCGCAGCGGGCTAAAACGGTGGCGGAGCTTCTCTCTCGCATGGCCCAAGAACGAGCCGCCCAATCGCAGGCCCAGCAGCAGGAGCTACAGACTTTTCAAGCCAACTTGACAGCGACCGCGGAGAGCTTGCTGAGCACCTGTGCCCAGGCGCGGCAGGCCATGGCCAACCAAACCCGACAAGTGCGGCAGGCTTTCTATACTGAGTTGCGGCAACGGGTACAAGCTTTGCGGCAACTGGCGCAGCAGGAGCTGGCTCAGATTGCTCAAGAACAGCGGGCAGAGGCCCAGGCTCTGCGGCAGGCTTTGACAGCTTTCCGCAAGGCGTTGCACGAGCAGGTGTGGGGGAATGGGATCCCAGGGGATCGGCCCATTGTCCCAGATCTTGAGGAATCTGAAGAGGGTGATAAGCCGCCTGAGAGCTCGGTCAAAGCTACAGCAACGATTTCGACTGAGGTTACCCAACCAGAGCCTGTAGTTCCAGTCTCAGACAACACAGCCCCTCCTCCTGTGACACCACCTGAACCTCCGCCAGTTCCGCCCGAGCCCTTCCCTGAGCCGGATCCCATCGTGGCCTACGTCAACGACTATGTGGCCAGCCTGCAAGCGCAGGATCCCGATGTCACGTTGCTGCAGGTGATCGGGGATCGGGAGCGGGTGCGGGATCTGCTGGCCCGCGGTGCAGTGGATCTGGGGGTGGATCCCTCGGAAATCTTGGCCACCTTGCGGCGTATGGTGTCAGCGACGGTTGTGGTCTGAGCCCAGCGCAGTCCCTAGGAGCGCAAAAAGACCGTTGCGGCTATAGTCAAGGCAAGAGCGTCAAGGCAATTGAGAGTTGGGTATTGCTATGGCCACGGTTCTGCAGGCGCGTCCCCGCCAATTTGTGAACACTCCTTACATCGAGCGGATTACCCGCCGCGCTTTGCGCTATCTGCAATCGGGTTTTGCGGTGCATCTGCGGGGGCCTTCGGGCACGGGCAAGACTACCCTGGCGATGCATCTGGCCAGCCTGCTGGGCCGTCCCATCATGCTGATCTACGGCGATGATCGCTTCGATTCTTCCGACCTGATCGGCGGGCGCACCGGCTTTACCCATCGGCGGGTGGTGGATAATTTCATCCACTCGGTGGTGAAAATGGAAGAAGACGTGCGGCAGCGCTGGGTGGATGCCCGCCTCACCTTGGCCTGCCGCGAGGGCTTTACCCTCATCTACGACGAGTTCAACCGCTCCCGCCCTGAGGCCAACAACGCCCTCCTGAGCGCTTTGGAAGAGAGGCTGCTGGTGTTGCCGCCAGATAGCAACCGCTCCGAATATCTGCGGGTGCATCCCCAGTTCCGGGCCATCTTTACCTCTAACCCAGAGGAATACACCGGGGTTCACAAGGCCCAAGATGCGCTGCTGGATCGGATGATCACCATCGATATGGGGGAACCGGACATCGAGACCGAAAAAGAGATCCTCACTGCCCGCATTGGTCTATCTGCCCCCGATGCGCTCAAGATCGTGCACATTGTGCGGGCTTTTCGCCGCAAGCTGGATTTGACCCGCCACCCCAGCCTGCGCAGTTGTCTGATGATCGGGCGGATCGTCAAGGAGCACGAGCTGGCGGTGAGCAAAGACAATGCCGACTTTCGCGCTTTGTGTGCCGACGTGCTGTTGCCCCGGGCCGGCAAGCGCTATGAAGAGGGATCCCAGTTGCTGAATTATCTGCTAGACCAACTGCCTGGCTAGGTCTTCTGCCTGTGGGTGCGCTCTGGAGGTCGATGAACCCTGTGCCGATTAGCTCTCAACCCTTGAATACGGCCACTCACGGCTCCTCGCTAGCCGACGTGTTGGAGCGGGTGCTGGATAAGGGCATTGTTATTGCTGGAGACATCACCGTTTCGGTGGGCAATGTGGAGCTGCTCAATGTCCGCATCCGGCTGTTGATCTCTTCGGTGGACAAGGCCAAGGAGATCGGGATCAACTGGTGGGAATCGGATCCCTATCTCAACAGCCAAGCCCGGGAGCTGCTGGAAACCAACCGCCAGTTACTGCAGCGGGTCAGCGAGCTGGAAAAGCAACTGGCCCAAGGGCTGCCCAAGGGGGGAAATGGAAGCGATTAACACGTTGCCCCGTCAGAAGGGATCCGGGATCCCAGGCTAGACTGGCTGCTGGGGTGGTTTGACAAGGTGATGGGATGGCACTGGGGATCAACCTCGATCGCAAGGTTTTGGGCCGGCTGAGGGAGCTGGGCTGGTCGATGGGTGTGGTGGTGGCGCTTGCGATCCCCGGCCCGGCCTGGGGGCAAAATCCGCGCGCCATCAGCATTAGCGCTGATGTTCAGGAGGCCAATGCCAATACGGGGGTGTTTATAGCCACTGGCAACGTCACCCTCAGCTTCCCTGCCGAGCGCCTCACGGCCCGCGCCCAAAGAGCGGTGTACTACAGCCAGGAGCAACGCATTGAGCTGGAGGGCCAGGTCACCATCCGCCAAGGGGAAAATCAGTTGCAAGCAGAAAAGGTCATCTATTACATCGAAAAAGGCACGATCCAGGCTGCGCCGGCAGCAGGGAGCCAGGTGGAGTCCGTTTACGTGCTGCCAGAGCCGACCGCAAGCCCTTGAGATCGAGTGTTTGGCCCATCAACCCTCTGCGTTCCGGTCGCCCCTGAGGAATATGAGTTTGAGGCCAATGGGGTGGTTCACCCCTGAATCAGCTTTGGCTCCTGTTCCCAATGGCAAGTTATGCCCACCCTGCCCTACAGCAGGGACTTGGCTCGTCTGTACGTTTGAAGCGCCCACGAAAGGATTCGAACCTCCGACACCTGGGACCGGAACCCAGTGCTCTAGTCCACTGAGCTACGTGGGCAGCGCTATTGCATAACCTATCTTATCGCCTGATTTTCCCTTCTGCCAAGGGGAAAAAGCTGCGGCGGTGCTGCGGGGTCGGCCCTAGGTTTTGCAACGCCAGTCGGTGCTCCTGCGTGCCATAGCCCACGTTGGTGCGCCAGCCGTAGCCAGGGTACTGGTGATCCCAGCTTTGCATCAGGGCATCCCGCCAGACCTTGGCCACGATGGAAGCGGCGGCGATGGAGAGGCTGAGCTGATCCCCTTTAACCAGCGCCGTCTGCCGGGATCCCAGCTCGGCCAACGGCAACCCATCCAGCAAGATGTGCTCCACTTCCCCCACCTGCGCCAGCGCTCGTTGCATGGCCAGCAGCGTGGCCTGGCGAATGTTGAGCTGGTCGATCTCGGCGGCAGAGGCGCTGCCAATACCCACAGCCAGGGCCACCTGGCGAATCCGCTCCGCCCAGTGGGTGCGCTGCGGCGGGCGCAGTTGTTTGCAATCCCTCACTCCCTCCAGCGTTTTGGGATCCATCTGGGCCGGCAAAATGACCGCCGCTGCCACCACCGGCCCCGCCAGCGCCCCCCGCCCCACCTCGTCCACCCCCGCCACTCGGAGAATCCCCTGTTGCCAAAGGGATCCCTCCCAAACCAAACTGGGCTTCGCCGTCTTGCCCACAACGCCAGCCCTGGAGCCATCAACCCACCAGACCACCGTGCTCCTGCGCTCAACCGGCTGGTCTAACTGCTATGGGAGCGGCGTCGCCTGGAGGCTGCCGGAGATTGCTGGGCAGGGCTGATCCCCTGTTCCGCCGGTGGCTCGGCCAAGCTGCTCCCCACCGCTGATGGGAACGATTCAGCAGAGGGGATTTCGGGTGGGGGAAGGTTATCCACCGGCTCCTTCTCCTGCAAGGCATCCGCTTCGGGCACCCACTCCTCCGACTGAGCAGTGGCCTCAGTCTCTGGCCTGGTTTCCGCCTTGACAGTTCCCGGCAGAACCACCCTAACCGCCAGGTCGCGGCCCCAAGGTGGCGGCTGATCCAGAAGCAACAGCGGCGATAGCCCCAACTCCGAGTAGACCCGTTGTTGCAGCGGGGTCATCTCCACGGTGATGGTTTGCCGTGGCGGAGCTGGACGGCCTTCTGAGGACTCCGTCCCGCTGGCGCCAGCAGCTCGGGCCGGGGCAGTGTGGCTCTTGCGTAGGGTGGGTTCTGCCTCCTCGGCGCGGCCAGAACGGCGGGGTTCGCGGCGCTTTGGCTCTGCTCCACCCCCCTGCAGGGGATCCTCCCCAAGCGGCTCCGGGGTTTCCTCTTCGGCAGGCGTATCCGTGCTGCGCACAACGAGGCGCTGGCTGGCGCGGGGATCCCCCCAGTCTTCGCGGGAGCGCTTGCGTTCGGTTTCAACCCGTGGCTCCTCCAGATCGACCGAGGCAGCAAAGGGCGAAAAGGGATCCGGGCTGGGGCGTCGTTGTCCGGGGGCAGAGCGTGACCGCCGCAGCAGCGCGCGACTATCGCCTCGAGACAACCCATCGCTCCCGACTCGCAGACGGGCCCGTTGGGCGTTGCCATCGCGGGGCAGGATCGGGCCAGCCTCTTCCTCATCCCCTTCCTCCGCCTCGCTGGGCAGTGTTACAGTCAGGCCACTTTCGACGGTCAGCAGCCGTCCCGGCTCCGCCCCTGGCAGACGGGCCAGGATCCCCAGCCCCTCGCAGGTGGGGCAAGAATGGCCGAAGATCTCGTAAAGGCTTTGCCCCTGCCGTTTGCGGGTCAGCTCCACCAGACCCAATTCCGAGAGTTGGGCCACCTGGGGGCGAGCTTTGTCGCTGGAGAGGGCCTTGTTGAAGTGCTCCAAAACCAGCAACTGGTCGCGGCGGGAATCCATATCGATAAAATCCACCACGATCACACCGGCAATGTTGCGCAGTCTCAATTGGCGGGCGATCTCGGTGGCGGCCTCGCAATTGGTCCACAGCACCGTCTCGCGGGAGGTGGCCGATTGGGTGAAAGAGCCGGAGTTGACGTCGATCACCGTCAGGGCCTCGGTGGGCTCGATGACGATGTAGCCACCGGAGGGCAGATCCACCCGAGGCCGCAACGCCTGGCGAATGACCGCATTGACCCGGAAATACTCCAGGATGGGGGTGGGCTCGCGGTGGGCATCGACCACGACGCCAGGCGGCATCTGGCCCTTGTTCCAACCTTGCAGATAGCTGCGCACCCGCTTTGCGCCAGCAACAGAGTCGGTAACAATGCGGTTCACGTCCTCCGAGTAGACATCCCGCAGCACCCGCTGAATGAAATCATCGTCCCGGCTGAGCAGGCCTGGCTCCCGTGCCGCCTGATACTGCTGTTGAATATCTTCCCAGAGCTTTTTCAACTGCTCCAGGTCGTCGATTATCGCCTCTTCGGATACCCCCTCCGCTTCGGTACGTACCAGCAGGCCCATCTGCGGAGGTTTAATTAAGATAGCCAGGGATTTCAAACGGTTGCGTTCTTCCCGATCCTCGATGCGCCGGGACAGGTGAACGCCTTTGCCGTAGGGCCGCAACACCAAATACCGCCCTGGAAAGGCCAAATCTCCGGTTAGCCTTGGCCCTTTGTTGCCGGTGGGCTCTTTCATCACCTGCACCAGCACCTTTTGCTGGGGCAAGACCAACTCGGAGATGGAGGCATGGTTGCGTTTGAGGCGCAGCGGGCCTAGGTCGCTGACATGGATAAAGCCATTGCGTTCGGCGGGGCCGATGTTGACAAAAGCGGCATCAATGCTGGGCAGAACGTTCTCGATGATCCCGACGTAAACATCCCCCACTTGGTGAGCGCCGCTGGCGACGATCAGCTCCTGCACTTGGTCTTCGGCGAAGACGGCTGCCACTCGATGTTGCTCGGCAATGACGATCTGCCTGGGCATTAACCCTCCTCCCCGCCCCAAGGGCACGCGGTTGCGGACTGAACCCTCATTCGGGCGAGGCGTCGTCCTTTGGCCGGGATCCGCTCAAGTTTCTTTAACCAAGATCGACTCATCATGGAGTTGTCTATTACCCTAAGCTCTGCTCTGACGGAATAGAACCGATTAGCTTCCTCATCCAAGGGGTGAGGCGAGTTAAGTTCAGGTGAACTACCCGATGCTGGCCCTGGCGAGTCCAGCGCGGGGCTTCTGCTGCTTGCAACGAAAGCTCATCGGTGGAGATGCATGAATGGGGTGAGGTTTGCATGGAGATTCATGGATGGGCTCAATCGACAGGCTCAGTAAGCATGACGGCTCCGCCTCGGGAGATGGGACGCTGGCTCCTTGCAGAACCCCAATTGTGCGACCCCAGCCTGAGCCAACAACAAGACGGGGTTTGCACGTGGAAAGAAGCACCTTCTCAGGGTTAAGATATAGCCCGGGCTAGGTCAAACGGTCAGATCCCTCTGTTCACCTATGGTTTGACCCCGCCGTGCCTGTTACTTGCCCCGGGTACTGAGCTAAGAGTGTCTCCATTCCAAAACCCGGCCCAACCTTTGCCTGCTGCTCGCTCCGCCTTCGGTCAGGTTGATGCTCGGCAAGCCCCACAGCGGCAGGAGCCAGTAGTAGCAGCATTATAGCGCTTGTGGGATCCCTCAGCCCAGATAGGCACTTGGCCATTTTGCCGCGCAACGCTGATGCGACCGGATCTCAACAGCTGGGCTGCTCCCCTGGGAAATCCTTAATCCTGATCGGACAGGGGGTGTTCCCACAACAGGCGCAGCCGCTTGGCCGTCTGCAACGTCCAGCAGGGCAACCCCAGGGACTCGGCCATTTGCACCAGTTGGTTGGGCCGTAGGTAGGCGCCGTCGTTGCGGCAACTGCCGCGGTAGAGAAGGTGGGCGCTGCCGTCGGGGGCCAAGCCCTGAAACTCCAGGTAGTAGAGCAGGGCACGGGCATTGAAGGGATCGGATTTGCCCGACTTGGAGCGTTTCTCAATCCAGATCTCGCGCGCATCCAGGATCTGGGTGACCCAGGCCGGCCAGTCGGCAGTGGGCGACTCGCAACTTACAGTGAGCTGATATTCGGCAGCATAGACGGCTTCGGTGGCCGAGGGATCCCGCAGGCCGATCGCTTGGATGGCTCGGATGGAGAGTTCAGGGGGCAGTTGTTCGCTCAGAAGGGCGCGCAGTTCCTCAGGGGTGACGGGCCCCTCAGGCCGCTCCAGCAACTCCAGATCGAGGATCTCTCCATAGCCTTCCTGGCCAATGGGTAGGGCGTTGGCGTTGGCCAGGCGGGGCATGGGGTGGTAGCCGCCGCTGAAGGCCAGAGGTAGCCCCGCTCGCCGACAAGCCCGTTCCCACAGCCGCATCAGATCCAGGTGGCCCAGCCAGCGCAGATCCCCGGTTTTGCCGTAGGTGATGCGGAAGCGCTGGGCGGGCGGCTGCGGCTCCAGGGGATCCGGGGTGGGGGTGGGCCGGCTTTGCAGGGGCGGGACGGGCGGGGGCGGGATGACGATGTTGTGGCCAAAGCCGGGGCCGCAGATGCCGCAGGCGGAGCACTTCTCAAAGGAACAATCTTCCACCGTGATGGCTTCCAGGGCGCGGTGGTAGTCTTTCTGCAGCCATTTTTTGTCGATGCCGGTATCGATGTGATCCCAGGGCAAGGGATCCTCCAAACCCAGCTCGCGCATGGGGAGATGGGCGCAGAGGGCGACCGGATCGGCGCTGGGATCCACGGCTTCGCCGCAGTAGGCCTTCACCCAGGCGGCATAGGCGGCGTCGATGTTTTCCCACCAGGCGTCCAGGCCGGCGCCGGCCCGCCAGGCCTGCTCGATCATGCGGCCCAGGGAGCGATCCCCCTTGCCGATAAAGTCTTCTAGGATGCTGAAGCGGATATCGGTGAAGTGGGCCTTGACCCCCCGCAGCCGCCGCAGCTCTTTTTGCAGCAGGCCCTGCTTGCGCTGCACGTCGGCGTAGTCTACCCGGTGCCACTGGAAGGGGGTGTGGGGCTTGGGCGTGAAGTTGGAGAGGGTGAGGGTAAATTCCACCCGCTTGCGGCCCAGGGCAGCGCACTCCCGCTGCAGCATCTCGACCGTGCGGGCGATCCCCAGCACATCGGCGTCGGTCTCGCCGGGCAGGCCAATCATGAAATAAAGCTTAATTTTGTCCCAGCCCTCTTGGACGGCGGTGCGGATGCCGCGAATCAGGTCGGCGTCGGTGAGGCCCTTGTTGATAATGTCCCGCAGCCGTTGGGTACCGGCTTCTGGGGCAAAAGTCAGCCCCGAGCGGCGGGATCCCTTCATGATGGCGGCAATTTGCCCATCGAAGCGATCCACCCGTTGGCTGGGCAGCGAGAGCGCAACCTGCTGGCCAAGGAGACGGTTGTGCAGCTCGGCCCCCACCGCCGGCAGGGAAAGGTAGTCGGAGCAACTGAGGGAGGAGAGGGAAAATTCGTTGTAGCCGGTTTTGCGCAGGCCCTGCACCACTGCTTCCACTACTGCTTCCGGCTCCACATCGCGGGCTGGACGGGTGAGCATGCCGGGTTGGCAAAAGCGACAGCCGCGGGTACAGCCCCGCCGCACTTCCATCACCAGGCGGTCGTGGACGGTCTCCACCAAAGGCACCAGGCCGACAGCGTATTGGGGTTGGGGCAGCGCTACGCGGCGGCGAATACGCTCCGGCACGCCGGGCACGATGGGTCGGGGCGGGATCCCCTCGTAAAACTGGGGCACGTACACCCCCGGCACCTGGGCCAATTCCAAGAGCACTTCTCGGCGGGGCTTGTGCAGGGATCCGGCCAAGACCTGGCCGATCTCCGGCAGTACCTCTTCCCCATCCCCAAAGACGAAGAAGTCAAAAAAGTCGGCAAAGGGCTCTGGGTTGGAGGTGGCGGTCGGCCCACCGGCAAAGATCAGGGGACACTCTTGCGGGGTGAAGGCTTGCCGTTCCCACCATTTGAGCGGGATCCCGGCCAGATCCAGCATCTCCAGGATGTTGGTGCCCCCCAGCTCGTAGGCCAGGCTGAAGCCGATAATATGGAAAGCGCGCAAGGGGCGGCGCGATTCTACGGCAAACAGCGGGATCCGCAACTGCCGCATCCGGGCCGCCAAATCCGGGCCTGGCAGATAGGTGCGGTCGCACAACTGATCCGGCTGGGCGTTGAGGATGTTGTAAAGAATGATGTGGCCTAGGTTGGAAGCCCCCACCTCGTACAGCTCCGGGTAGCTCAGCACCCAACGCACCCGCGCCGAGTCCCAGGGGCGGTGGGCGGCGCCGAATTCTTTCCCCAAGTAGCGGGCTGGCCGCTGGATCTCAGGCGTGAGCAGGCGATCCAGATCGATGGGGCCTAGATGGGCTTGCATGGCAGCCGGAGAGAGCATGGGGATCCGAGCAAGAAGTGAACGCAGCTACTGATCTGACTCTAGCCGAACTTTCCCGGCAGCCCAAACCCAGGGCGGATAGAACAGCAAAACTCTTTCTCAACCCCATCTCCCCTCTCCTTCTGGGAGAGGGGTTGGGGGTGAGGGCGCACATCACTTCGGCAACCGCTGCAAGGCCAGCGCCAACTGTTCGTACTCAGCCAAATGGTTGTAAACCTGGGCCGAGATGCGCACCCAAAGCTGGCCGGCAAAGGGAATGATGGGAACTTCGATGCGGTGCATCTGCCAGAGGTAGTCGTGCAGGCGGCGGGCCCGCTCCGCCAAGGGCAGCTCCGGGATCCACTGTTGCCAGAAGGGTGGCAAGGGCAGGGTCGCCATGAAGCCCAACATCTTCTCAGGGGCGGGTGGGATCCCTTCCAGTTTTTCCAAGAGCAACTGCCGCGCCTGCAGCAGCAGCGTGTGGTTGTACCGGCGCAGCCTCTCCACCCCCAGCTCCCGGATGAAGGCCAGGGCTGCCGAGATGGCCAGCCAAGCGCTGGGATCGCGGGTGCCCACCCAGTCGAACTCGGCTGTGAACCCTTGCCCATAGCCGTGGGAGATGGCCAGGGGATGGGTTTGGGCCTGGCGGTGGGGGGCCGCCCACAGAAAGGCACAGCCTTTGGGGGCAAACAGCCACTTGTGGGCGTTGCCGGTGTACCAATCGGCTCCTAGGCTTTCCAACTCCAACGGGAGAACCCCCGGCGCATGGGCTCCGTCCACCAAGACCGGGATCCCGCGCTGCCGACAGAGGCCAACAAGCTCCGCCAAGGGGTAGATCAGGGCCGTGGGCGAGGTGAGGTGATCCACGACCGCCAGCCGAGTCTGGGGGGTGAGAATGGCTGCAAACGCTGCCAGAACCTGCTCCGGCCCCGCAATGGGGAAGGGGATCTGCGCTTCCGCCAGCACGGCCCCCCAGCGTTCACAGACATAGCGCAACGCCTGGCGGACAGCCCCGTAGCCATGGTTGGTACAGGCAATCTGATCCCCTGGCCGAAACGACAGCGAGCGCAACACCGTGTTGATGCCGCCAGTGGCATTTTCCACAAACACGAGATTTTCCGGTTCGGCCCCGACAAACTGGGCCAGCTCTGCCGCCGCCGCCCGCAAAGCCCGCGGCAGCTCTTCCCCCATAAACTGCACCGGCTGGGCCTCTAGGCGTTCTTGCCAAGCACTTTGGGCCTGCAACACCTTTTTCGGGGTCGCACCGAAAGAGCCGTGATTCAAAAAAATGGCCTGGGGATCCAGCCCCCACAACGAGCGGTCGCAAAGCGGTGCCTCGGCACTGGCAGCCGCTTCCAAGCAGTAGGGATCCGATCCGGCACTTGAGGAAAAAGACATGGCTGAGCCGCCTGGGTTACAAAAATCTGGGATCCGCGCCCAAGCAGCTTGCCCAGAAAATTAAGAGCGTCAAGGCTAGATGGACAGGGCTGCGGTCAGACCATCGGATGGGAGGAGAGTTCTTTAGGATGCCTCTACAGGCTGCCATTGGACTCTGGACTGAGATCCTCAAGGGGGGCGATTTTGCTCAGCTTGATTTTGGGGTTGCTGCTGATGAATTGCTGCAAGGTCCACTCGTTTTTAAAGAGGAGAACGGGCCTATCTTGAATGTCTTTGACGATAAGGGTGTTAAACAGGCTGGGGATGTTCTCCAGAACTTCCCAGCCATTCTCTACCCAGCGGGCCAGCGTGTAGGGCAGCATCTCCAGCCGGGTTTCGACGTTGTACTCATGTTCCAGGCGGTACTGCAGCACCTCAAACTGCAACTGGCCCACTGCGGCCACAATCGGATCCCGTTTGGACTCGTCGAGGGAGTACATCATCTGCACCGCTCCCTCTTCCTGCAGCTCTGATACCCCTTTCTGGAACTGCTTAAACTTGGAGGGGTTGGGATTTTTTAAATAGGCAAACAGCTCCGGCGAAAAGCTGGGGATCCCGGCGTAGCGCAACTTCGGGCCGGTGTAGAGGGTATCCCCAATCCTGAAGATGCCGGGGTTGTTGAGGCCGATGACATCGCCAGGATAGGCTTCATCGATGGAGATGCGCTCTTGAGCAAACAATTTTTGGGGATAGGAGAGGCGGATGGGGCGGTTGAGGCGGGCATGGTTGACCACCATGTCCTTCTCGAACCTGCCGGAGCAGATGCGCACAAAAGCAAGGCGATCCCGGTGGCGGGGATCCATATTGGCCTGCAGCTTAAAGACAAAGCCGGTAAACTCAGGATGTTCGGGTGGGATCAGCCCTGCCGTGCTCTCGTGGGGCATTGGCGGTAGAGAATACTCCAGAAACGCATTGAGAAACAGCTCCACCCCAAAATTGGTCATGGCGCTGCCGAAAAAGACCGGCGTTTGCTTGCCAGCATGAACCTGATTGAGATCCAAGCTGGGCATGAGGCCATCCAACAGCTCCAGCTCTTCTTTGAATTGGTAATAGAGATCTTTTTCAACCAAGTCTTCAATTTGCGGATCCCCCAGCTTGATGACCATTTCTTTGGCCCGCAGCCGTCCCCGCGAGACCCGCTCAAAGAAATGAAACTCCTGCGTGCGTCGGTCAAACAAAGCTGTAAAGCGCTCCCCTGAGCCAATCGGCCAGGTTACAGGATAGGGCTTGAGGCCGAGCTCAGTCTCAATTTCGTCCATTAGCTCCAAGGGATCCCGGCTGGGGCGATCCATCTTGTTGATGAAGGTAAAAATCGGCAACTTCCGCAGTTGACAGACTTCAAACAGCTTGCGGGTCTGGGGTTCTAGCCCTTTGCCGGCATCTTCCAGCATCACAGCGTTATCAGCCGCCGCCAGGGTGCGGTAGGTATCTTCGCTGAAGTCTTGGTGGCCGGGAGTATCGAGCAAGTTGAGGCGAATGTTGCGGTAGTCAAACTGCAACACGGTCGAGGTAATGGAAATGCCCCGCTGCCTTTCCAGCTCCATCCAGTCGGAGGTAACCCGCTTTTGGGCGCGGCGGGCCTTTACAGCCCCCGCTTCTTGAATCGCCCCCCCGTACAACAAAAGCTTTTCCGTAAGCGTGGTTTTCCCGGCATCGGGGTGAGAAATAATGGCAAAGGTGCGCCGTTGCTGGATAGCGTTGGCCAAATCTACTGCTTTCATGAAAAGTTACTGCTCCAATCAAAACCCGCTCGTCTCACAGCGCGCTGACGCTACGCGACCCTTAAAAAATAGCGATGGCACTCCCCTTGCGGCCCTGCTGTTGCTTCGCAGACGATGGAGAGCTCTAGCGAGGAGTAGAAATGAAAAAGGCTGGGATGGCCGTCCGCTAGCGGGGGAGGGAGCACAGGCTGAAAAGCTGGGGGTAACCTACTCTGACCGTAGCACAGGACTTGGTTCTACCGTTGCCTGGCACTCGAGGACAGGGATCCTTTGGAGCGGAATTCCCACCCGAGCGGATCGGGATCAATGGGTCTCGTTCAACAGTTGCTCAGCAGTTGCTCAATGGTGGCGATGGTGAAGTTTTGGCTGACCACCAGCCGTTCCACGCGAATGCGATGGGCCTGCAGCAGGCACTCTTGTTGCAATGCTTTGGGCAGTCGTTCCCAATGATCCAGCAGGACTTCCAGCAAAATCTCGCCCGGCAGCCCGGTGGTGCTTTGCAGGGATCCCAGCTTTTGTACTCTCTTGATAGACCATTTGAGGGTGAGCTTTTGCAGGCCCAGTTGGGCATCGAGGGCCTCGCGGGGATCCGCTGGCTTGGCGGCACCGTTTTGGTGAACTCCATCGCCGGTACAGGTGGTGGCAGGGGGCAGAAGCTCGGCTTGCCCTTCAGTCGGCAGCGTAGCCCATTTGGCCGGGTTGACCTGCTCGACCGGAGCCGGCGACAGGACGGGCAGAGGATCCACGTCAAGATCTCCACCCAGAGAAGGCGCTTCAGGTGGGAAGGGCGCATCGGCCAAAAGAGGGATCCGCTCTGCCTCTGGCGGGGTTCTGGCAGCACAGCCCTGACGGGGCGAGGCCACGGGAGATTGCTCCGGCTCGACACTCACTGCCCCAGGGCGAGGCAGATCCAGAGGCTGTGTCTCTTTGTTGTCTTTGGGACGGTGCGGAGCATCCACGCAATCGACAGGCACAGGTTCGGGCAGCTCTGGCTGTTTATTCACCCCCATGCGCGAGAGCAGATCGGCCTTGGTAGGGCCAGTGGGCAATTTTTTCTTGGGGGTCTTTTTGGTGGTAGCCATCTTAGCGAGACCTCAACACCGCCTCAAGGATCTCGCGATAAGGTTGGGCCAAAACCTCTTCTCCGGCCTCTGCCAACGACCAGCCCATACTGTTGGTTTGCTGCACCACCGTGCTTTGCCGCACCGGGGTAAAAATGGGGATCCCTTGCATCATTTCCGCCAGGGCTTCCACCGCTGCCCGCGACATTTTGGTGCGGTTGTTGCCCACCCATTGCTCCCGGGTGGGGAGCACCCCCAGAAACTTGGGCACCTGAAAATCCAGCTCCTCCAATTCCTTCAGCAGCACCAGGGTACTCAGGGCCCCCATCACCCCTTTTTGGGTGCATTCCGTCGGCACCACCAACAGATCGGCGCTGAGAATGCTGTTGTAGGTGAGCAGCCCTTTCGAGGGGGGACTGTCGATGACCAAAAAGTCATACTCCGACAAAATCGGTCGCAAAGCCCGCTTCAAAAACAGCTCCCGCCCCGGCTCCATCACAATCGCGTCCATCGCTCGCGACAGGCTGTAGTCGCTGGGGGCCAGCCACAGCCGCTCCTGGCGATCCTCATTCAGCGGCGGACGAATGATCTCCCGAATGTGAACCCGATCCGCCCCTGGCAAAATCGTCTCGGCAATGGTGGCCGACTCCGACAAATCTGTCCAGCCCAGCCACTGGCTCAGGTTGCCCTGCGGATCAAAATCGACGGCCAAGGTCTTGCCGTGCTCTGCCAGCATGATGGCCAAGTTGAGGGCGGCTGTGGTCTTTCCGGATCCCCCACTCAAGCAGGCGACGGTGATGACAAGCGCCGTTCTGCCAGACATGCGTTATCCCCCTCGTAGCCCATCCCCTAACACTATAGCTAGGGTTAAGCAATAGTGTTTACACCTTAGATAGGGACTGCGCGGCTGAGGATGGCCTACAGGGATCCATCCGCTGGATCAGCTCTTTATCAATCCTCAAATTGGATCCTCAAAGGGAAGACACAAACCGGTGCAGCCGCTGCAGCCCTTTTTCCAGGGTGGCGCGATCGGCGGCATAGGAAAGGCGGATGTAGGCATCTGCCCCGAAGGCCAGGCCCGGCACGGCGGCGACGTGATGTTCTTGGAGCAGCCGTTGGCAGAACTCCACCGAACTTAGCCCGGTTTGGCCGATGTTGACAAACACATAAAAGGCGCCCTCCGGCTCTGGACAAGTCACTCCCGGCAGAGCGCGGATCCCCTCCAGCATCAGATCCCGCCGCTGCCAAAATTCTCGCCGCATTTTTTCCACCGCCGCTGCCGACAGGGGGCTGGTCAGGGCTTCCAGGGCGCCGTACTGGGCAAAGGTGCAGACATTGGAGGTGCTGTGGCTTTGCAGGTTGATGGCGGCGTCGATGATGGGCTTGGGCCCGGCCAAGTAGCCCACCCGCCAGCCGGTCATGGCATAGGCTTTGGCAAAGCCGCTGCTGAGGATCACTCGTGGCACCAAGTCAGGGCAAAGGGATCCCAGGCTGATGTGGCAGGCTTGTCCGTAAATCAGCTTTTCGTAGATCTCGTCGCAGACCACATACAGATGGGGGACAGACAGGATCACCTCGGCCAAGGCTGCCAGCTCCTGCCGATGGTAAACGGCGCCGGTGGGGTTGGCCGGCGAGTTGAGGATGAGCAACTTGCTGCGGGGGGTGAGGGCCTGGCGCAGTTGGGCGGCGGTGAGTTTGAACCCCTGAGCCTCTTCTGTCTGCACCCGCACCACCTTGGCCCCCGCCAAAGCCACCATCTCGGGATAGCTGACCCAGTAGGGGACGGGCAGGATCACCTCGTCGCTGGGATCCAGGAGTACCATGGCCAGGTTAAACAGGGTTTGCTTGCCGCCGTTGCTAATCAGGATCTGGTCGGGGCTGTAGTCCAAGCCGTTTTCTCGCCGCAACTTGTCCGCCACCGCCTGGCGCAGGGCGGGGATCCCGGCGGTGGGGCCGTAGCGGGTTTTGCCCTCTTCCAGGGCGCGGATGGCCGCCGCCCGAATGTGCTCAGGTGTATCGAAGTCCGGCTCGCCGGCGCTCAAGCTACACACATCCACACCCTCTGCCTGCATGGCTTTGGCCAGAGCTGTAATGGACAACGTGGGCGACGAGGATAGATGGGCGACCCGTTGGGACAAGCCGGCAGCAGACACCATCAGTCAGGAAACTCTTTGTTTTGAGAATTTTAACTTTCCTTGCGGTCAGTGACGGGAGGACGTCACGATTCTGAGGGGTTCTGAGGCTGGGCTACTGCTGTCAAGAGGCGGCTGCCATCCACCAGCAGCAGCTCATGGCCCTCCCGCTCCGCTAACAGATCCCAAAACTCGCCCGCAACAGCTCCTGGCAAAAACCCCTCCAAGCGCAGTTGTAAGGGCGGAAATTGCTTGTTCCCTTGGGGCTTGCGCCGCACGGTTACCTCAACAAAGCCATCGTGGGGCTCGACGATGCCGCGAATGTTGAAGCCCTCCTCTGCATCTTCGGGGGCAGGCAAAAAAGGCTCATCCTCCAGCTCTGGATCTGCCTCCTCTTCCGGCAGAGCCAGAATGCGGATGACGCTCAGACCTAGGGCGCCTCCCGACCGCGGCTGTGGCTGCACGTAGTACCAGTAGGTGTGGCCGCTCTCGATGCAGTGGGTGAAAGGACGCAGCAGCTCGGCGCGGCCAGGGGTGGCCGGATACTCCACGCCATCGCTGGCAACCAACATCGCCTGCGCATAGGTCTTGGGGATCGCTTTTAGGGATCCCTTGATCAGGCCCAAGGCACGGAACTGGTAGGGGTGAGCGGGCGGGGGCAGGGGATTCATAGGAGTCAGCAACAGGACGGAAGGCCAAAAGAGTAGGGCTTACAAGTCTATCTCATGACAGCGGCCATCTCAGAAGTATGGGAGGCTGCTAATCCAGCAAAAATTGCACCCACTTCGGTGGCGGCGGCAGCGGGCAGCGGAAATGCTCCATCACCAGAGCGGCCACCAGATGCACCGTGAACACATAGATGAGGGAGTTAAAGGCGATGAATGCCACCACCACCACCTGAACCATCCAGGGTTCCGCCACCCAGTACACCCCTAGTCTGGCCAGGGACACATCCAGCAGCCAGTTGGTCAGGCCAGTGAGTTGGATGGTCACGTAAGTCCAGAGGTTTTCCCCCACTAGCAGGGAGGAGAGCAACAACTGGAAAACCAGGCCGAAAGCGCTGAGGGCAGCGCCGCTGGCTACCGAGACATACCAAGAGAAGCGCTGCTGCCAGAGGCGGGCACACCCGTAGCCCAGCAGGCCATAGGGAATGACGTAGAGAATGCTGCGCGTGGGCCCCATCAGCACTGTCAGCAACAGGGCGGAGACCACCAGGGCCATCGCCCCGGTGCGGGGATCCCAGCGCATCACCGCCAGCGCCACCGGAATGGGGAAAAACAGACGCATAAAGGGAGCCAGCGGCGTGTAGCTCAAGATCCAGATCAAAGCGGCGGTGCTGGCCAAAAAAGCTGTTTCCACCACCCTCAAGGCCGGAGAGCGGGGAGGGGGCGGGGGGAGGGGAGGAAAGTCATCCGGCACAGAAGGCTGAGGCGGCGAGGGCACATCCAGAAACGCACGACTTTTCCCAGCTTAGGTCACCGCTTGCCGGGTTGGGCGCAACCGTTTATTTGATGTAAAACGGCTGGGGGAGGAACCCTGTTGTCGATGCCCACCACCCCAGCGGATCCCTTGTGGGTTCCATCAACTTGTCTTGAAATGAGTGGGGCGTTCTGGTAATGTCGAGGCGGGATCTTCATTTGAAAAGGCGGGATCCCTACTGAACGATTTTGGGATCAATCAACATGGCAGTGCGGGTGGGCATCAACGGTTTTGGCCGCATCGGACGGTTGGTGTTGCGGGCGGCTTGGGGCTGGCCGGAGCTGGAATTTGCCCACATCAACGAGATCAAAGGCGGGCCTGCCACCGCAGCTCACCTGCTCAAGTTCGACTCGGTGCAGGGCCGCTGGAACATCGACATCGAGGCATCCGGCCAAGGGCTGCGCATCCAAGACAAAGCCCTCACCTTCAGCGAGTACAAATCTCCTGGCGAAGTCCCCTGGGCCGATTTGGGGATCGACCTGGTGCTGGAGTGCTCAGGCAAATTTGTCAAGGCGGCAGAACTGGACGCCTACTTCAAAGCGGGGGTGCGCAAGGTCATTGTGGCTGCCCCCGTCCAGGATGAGGCGGCCCTCAACATCGTCATGGGCATCAACGACCACCTCTACGATCCGGGCCGCCACCATTTGCTCACAGCCGCCTCCTGCACCACCAACTGCCTGGCCCCCTTGGTGAAGGTCATCCACGAGGGGATCGGCATCCTACACGGGGTGATCACCACCGTCCACGACGTCACCAACACCCAAAGTATGGTGGATGCCCCGCACAAGGATTTGCGGCGGGCGCGCTCGGCTCTGCTGTCTTTGGTGCCCACCACCACCGGCTCGGCTAAGGCCATCGGCCTCATCTACCCTGAGCTCAACGGCAAGCTCAACGGCCTTGCGGTGCGCGTGCCCCTGCTGAATGCCTCTTTGACCGACGCCGTGTTCGAGGTGAGGCGGCCCACCAGCGTGGAAGAAGTCAATCACCTCTTGAAGACTGCAGCCGAGGGGGAACTCAAGGGCATCCTCGGCTATGAGGAGCTGCCCCTTGTCTCGGTGGATTTCAAGGGGGATCCCCGCTCCAGCATTGTGGATGCCCCCTCGACCATGGTGGTGGACGGCACCCAGGTGAAGATCCTGGCCTGGTACGACAACGAATGGGGCTACGCCAACCGCATGGCGGAATTGGCCCGCAAAGTGGCTCTCAGCTTATAGAGGAGACCTGCCCATGACTGCTGTCTCAAGTGCCCAAGCTGCCGCAGTGCGCAACTATGCCCTAGTAACCGCCGCCTACTGGGGATTTACCATCACCGACGGCGCCATCCGCATGTTGGTGCTGCTGCACTTCCACAAGTTGGGCTTCACCCCGATTCAGATTGCCATGCTGTTTCTCTTCTACGAGATCTTCGGGGTGATCACCAACTTTCTGGGCGGCTGGATTGGATCCCTGTTTGGCCTGCGGCTCACTCTGTACGGGGGCATTGCCATTCAGATCTTCGGCCTGGTGATGCTGGGGGTGATCAACCTGCAGTGGCCGATCTGGGGCCAGGTGGCCTACGTAATGACGGCCCAGGCCCTGGCCGGGATCGCCAAGGATCTCACCAAGATGAGTTCCAAAAGCGCCATCCGCCTGGTGGTGCCCAAGGAGGCCGAGTCCCGCCTGTTCCGCTGGGTGGCCATGCTGACGGGATCCAAGAACGCCCTCAAGGGGGTGGGGTTCTTTGTGGGGGCGGCCCTGCTGCAGATCTTCACCGAGATCTACGGGGATCCCATGGGCTTCCGCATGGCCAACTTCGTGCAGGCGGGGGCGCTGGCTTTGATCTTCTCTTCGGGGGTGCTACTGCCGGCGGATATGGGCAAGGTCAAGGCCAAGATCCCCTTCAAGCGCCTCTTTTCCAAGAGCAAAGAGATCAACCTTCTCTCGGCGGCCCGCTTTTTCCTGTTTGGGTCGCGGGATGTGTGGTTTGTGGTGGCCCTGCCGGTGTTCCTCTACGACGAGCTGGGCTGGACGTTTATGCAGGTGGGCAGCTACATGGCCATCTGGGTTATCGGCTATGGCTTTATTCAGTTTGTAGCGCCGCAACTGTTGGGGGGGGGGCGCCCGGGCCGCGCGCCCAAGGCCCGCACCATTCAGATCTGGACGTTGACCTTGACGGCAGTGCCGGCGCTCATTGCCACCGCCTTTATGGCCGGCCTGCCGCCGGAATGGGTGGTGACCGGCGGCCTCATCCTCTTTGGGATCGTCTTCGCCTTCAACTCGGCGGTGCACTCCTACCTGGTGTTGGCCTATACAGAAGATGACGATGTCGCCCTCAACGTGGGCTTTTACTACATGGCCAATTCCGGTGGGCGCCTGCTGGGGACGGTGACCTCCGGGATCCTCTTCCAGCTTTATGGCTTGGTGGGCTGCCTTTGGTTTTCTACCCTGTTGATCTTGGCGGCGGGGCTGTTCTCGCTGAAGTTGCCCGATCCCAGCAAAACGCCGGTGGAGTGGGTGGTTAAGCCAGGCGATTGAAAACTGAGCTCGATCCCATCCATCAAGTGGAGGAGGGGAAAGGACTCTGCGCCCGAACCCCGCCCAAGGGGGAGATAGATGAGATAGTAGAAGGGCAAGCAGCATTTCCGGCAGCCTATGAGCCTGCGCATCGTTCCCACAACTCCCTTCCCTGGCCAAAAACCCGGCACTTCTGGGCTGCGCAAGCCGGTGCCCGTGTTTCAGCAGCCCCATTACCTGGAAAACTTCCTCCAATCCATTTTTGATGTCCTCGAGGGATCCGCCGGCCAAACTCTGGTGGTGGGAGGAGATGGCCGCTACCACAACCGGGAGGCCATTCAGGTTCTGCTCAAGATGGCGGCGGCCAACGGCATGGGGCGGGTACTGGTGGGGCAGGGAGGGATCCTCTCCACGCCGGCGGTCTCCTGTCTCATCCGCAAATACGGGGCCTATGGGGGGATCATTCTCTCGGCCAGCCACAACCCCGGCGGCCCAGAAGGGGACTTCGGCATCAAGTACAACATCGGCAACGGCGGCCCTGCCCCGGAGAAGCTGACCGAGGCCATTTACGCTCGTACCCAGCAGATCCGGGAGTACCGCATCCTGGAAGCTGCCGATGTCGATCTGGAGTGCTTGGGCGAGCAACGGCTGGGATCCCTGACGGTGTCCGTCATCGACCCGGTGGCCGATTACTTGGGCCTGATGCAGCGCCTGTTCGATTTCGACGCCATCCGCGACTACCTGGCCTCTGGGATCCGTATCGCCTTCGACGCCATGCACGCCGTCACCGGCCCCTATGCTCGCGCCATTTTGCAGGGATCCTTGGGAGCGCCAGAGGGCAGCGTGCTCAACGGGCAGCCCCTGCCGGATTTTGGCGGCGGACACCCGGATCCCAACCCGGTGCATGCCCGCTCATTGCTGGAGCTGCTGTTTCGGGAAGACGGGCCGGACTTCGGGGCGGCCTCCGATGGGGATGGGGATCGCAACCTCATCCTGGGCCGCCAATTCTACGTCACCCCCAGCGACAGCTTGGCCGTGCTGGCAGCCAATGCCCACCTGGTGCCCGGCTACCGGGAGGGCTTGGTGGGAATTGCCCGCTCCATGCCCACCAGCCAAGCGGCGGATCGGGTGGCAGCCAAGTTGGGGATCCCTTGCTACGAAACCCCCACCGGCTGGAAATTCTTCGGCAACCTATTGGATGCCGGCAAAGTGACCCTCTGCGGGGAAGAGAGCTTCGGCACCGGATCCCACCACATCCGCGAAAAAGATGGGCTCTGGGCCGTCCTGTTTTGGCTGAACATTCTGGCCGTCCGACGGCAGCCGGTGCGGCAGATCGTGGAGGAACATTGGCACATCTACGGACGCAACGTCTACTCCCGCCACGACTACGAGGGCCTGCCGGTGGAAGTGGCCGAGGCCCTTATGGAAAACCTGCAGCGCTCCCTGCCCGGGTGGGTGGGCCAGCGTTTGGGATCCCACAGGGTGACCTATGCCGACAACTTCAGCTATACCGATCCCGTGGACGGCAGCACCACCCGTAACCAAGGGATCCGCATCGGCTTTGAAGATGGATCCCGTGTTATTTACCGTCTCTCGGGAACGGGCACCCAAGGAGCCACTCTGCGGGTATACCTAGAGCGACTGGAGCTGGATCCCGCCCGGCATGGCTTGGATCCCCAGGTGGCCCTGGCTGAGCAGATTCAACTGGCCGATCACCTTGCCCAGATTCGCGCCCGCACGGGTCGGCAGCAGCCAGACGTCGTTACCTAGTCCTTACCTAAGAGAACTCCGGATCAGCGGGCCAGACTATCCAGGCTGAATGCACCCACCGGAGAGGTCAGTTGAAACTCCCCCCGCTCCTGGGTCAGGCCCACCGGACGGCTGGGGAAAGCCACCAGGATCCCCTCCAGGCGCAGCGACTCCGCCAGCGGATCGTAGGCCAAGCGCAGCTCGAAATCCCGCAGGTCGCGGCGCACCTCAATGCGGCGGATCCCTGCCTCCGTCAGGCCCAGGCGGAGCCGCCAGTGGTTTTGCCACTGCGTGCCGAGGGTGGCATCCAACTCCAGTCCATAGGTAGAGATCTGGCCTAGCCGCGGATCGTAAACCGCCTGCAGCGCGTAGCTGATCCCCGGCTCATAGCTATCTAGACCCGAGCGCTGCTCCCGGTTGAAGGTGGTGCTGCTGCGCCCTCGATATTCCAGACGGATCGGTTGTAACTGCCCCTCGTTGAGGTCGTAGGAGGTTTGGACCTGGATGTTGAATAGCTCAGGGGTGGTGTTCCAGGTAAAGTTGGCGTTGAGGGTGTCCCACCTTTGGGCGACAAAGTCGTAGCCAAGGGTGGTGTCGAAGCGCAACAGGTTTTTTACTTCCGCCTGCAGCTCCTGCAAGTTGCGGGAGGCAATCGCTTCCAAGTCCTCCGGGGTGTCGTCCGGGAAGGTCAGAGCTATGGGCAGCTCGCCGGGCAGGTCATCTTCAAAGGCAATGTAGCCGGGGGGCACGTTGGGCAGGAAGTCGCGCGGCGTAAAGAAGCTGATGTTAGCGTTGAGGCGATCGACATCCTTGGGGCTGACGGAAAGGGTTTGAAAAGGAGCGGAATTGTTGCCGTAAAAGGTGCGGCTGTAGCGCAGGTCGATGGTGTTCCAGTCGGCGGGCTTGAGGCTGAGGCGGGGGTTGAGGCTGACGGTGGATTCCTGGTCGGGGGTTGAGTACAGGACTTGGGTGTAGTCGATCGAGCCGGGCATGAAGGTGATCCAGGGAGCCGGTTGAATGTCGTTGAATTGAAGGCTGGAGCGCAGCTCGTAGCGATTGAAAAAGTTAAGGCCGGATCCCACTTCTCGATCTGGCTGTTGCTCTTGGGTCAGGGTGAGGGCGTTGCTGAGGAAGATATCGGGAGTGATGCGGAGGAGATCGGGATTGAAGGCCAGCTCGAAGTTGCGGCGCGGCTCGGTGTCGCCGTTGGAGCTGCTGTAGGCGCGGTAGTTGAGGCGGTAGGTGCCTCCCCAGCCGGGTGGGGTGAGTTGGGCACCCAGCGTCAGCCGCGCATCAGCGAAATCCGGCCCATCTTTGACGCTCACCCGCTGGTTGTAGTCCAGGCGCAGATCCGATTGCAGCCAAGGCACGCCCCCGTAGCGCTGGATGTGGCTGAGGGTGAGGGGAAAGCTATAGGTGCCGTTTTCCTGGGATCCACTGCGGCTGATGTTGAGGGTGGTGGTGGAGAGATCCCCCTGAAAGGTGGTGTTGAGGCGCAGGTCGGCGTTGTCGTTACGCCCGCCGGCAGGGCGGTAGGTGTTGTCCAGGTTGAGGTTGAGCTGGCCCCGCAGTTGGCCCTCTTGGCCGAGGAGGTTGGCGGCGTAGAAGTCGAAGTTGTGGTCGAGGCGGAAGCGGCTGGAGAAGCGCCGCTGGTCGGCCTCGGTTACCAGGTAAAACTGGGCCCGCCCGTAGTTGACGCTGTCGGGGATGGGGAGGATGTAGTCGTGTAGAAAGCCGATGCCCAGGCCTTTCTTCTGCAGGACATCCAGCCGCAGGCCACCGAAGTTGTACTCGTCGAAGCGATAGGCCCAACTGGATTTGACAAACACCCCTTCCGCCTCACTGCGCCCCGGCAGCACCCACTGGTGATCCCGCAGGCTGTAAATGAAAAGAGGCAAGTAGGCAATCTGCAGCCCCGCCCGCAGATCGCCCTCTTCGCTGAGCTCGCCGCCGGCAAAGACGCGGGCGTCGTAAACGATGACCCGGTCATCGGGAAACACCTCCACCCGATCCCCTTGCACGTAGTGGGTGATGGGCGGCTTCGGCGAGGTGGTGACGGTGGCCTTCTCAAAAAAAATCTGATCCCCCAACAGGGCGGTGGTCTCTTGGCTGCGCACAAAAACCTGGGTGCCCGGCTCCTCCCCCGGCAGGATCACCAGCGAGTTTTCAAATTGGGCAGACCGCCTGGGGATGTCCAGATCCAAGTTGCGCCCCTCGATTTGCCGGATGCCGCGACCCTGGGGGCCAGGGGGCTGTTCCATCCGGAAGGGGCCCTCGCTGCGCAGGCGCCGTTCCCGCCGGTAAAACAACAGCCGCTCGCCAGTGATGCGGGTGCCGTCCGCCAGTTGGATCTGGGCGTTTCCCTCGGCAATGCCCAGGTCTTGTTCGGCGATGTAGCTGAGCACATCCCCACTGACGTTGATCTGATCCGGGTCGAGGGGGATCTGCCGTTGGCTGGTGGCGGTGGCCGCCAGCTGCTGGCGAATCTGGGATCCCCCCACTCGGCCTAGGTCAACGTTCCCCGCCGTCTCGGTGCTCAGATCCCGTAGAAGCGGGAACTGCTCCAGCAGTTGAGGGGCCAGGGGGGAACCGACAGTAGGAACAAAAGCTTCTGTTCCGGTTTCGCTTCCCCCTTGAGTGGTTCCCGTCCCTCCCGACGCAGGGATCGCCAAGCTCCCACCGGCTTGCGAGATCAAGGAAGGAACGGTCTGGGGGAAAGGCGGGATCCGGTTGGTTGGCGACAGCGGGCCGGAGGCCTCACCCAGCTCCGCTTGCCCTTGAGCAGTGGCCGGGCTCTCGACAGTGGATCCTAGGGCGCGCGTAGCCTCGGTGGGACGCAGCCGGAGTTCTTCTTCCATCCGCAGGGCAGCAGCTTGGGAACGGGGGGAGCCGAGGGAGTCCAGAGTCGGAACGGTTGCAGGGGGCGTCGCTGCTGAAGCGGGCCGGGAAGACGGCGTTGCCTGGGCCTGTTGTGCCTGCCGCCGGGCGTGGGCCGCCGCCCCTTCGGCCAAAAGCCGTTGCAGCCGCTGCCGGTTTAGCTCTTCTGGCGTGAGGGCCTTTTCAGGAGGGGTGCTGGGTGGCAGGGATCCAGAAGCTCCAGGATCAGAACCAGAGGCCGCAGGAGATCCAGTTGCCGTCGTCAAGGGCACAGCAGGCGGGGAGGATTGGGCCTCGGCCAAGGTGATGGGATCCCCCAATCGGCTGGCACCGGGATCCCGCCTTTGCTGGGCCGCCCAAAAGCGCTGGTAGCCCTCCAGATCGGTGGGCAGGGGATCCAACTGGGCAAAGACCGCCTCCCCCATCCCCACCCACAGGGAGCTGCCCCAGCAAAGGGCTAGCCACCTTGCCCAAGGGCTGAAGCCATGTGGGAAGTTGCCGAATCTCACCGTAAAAACCGCCACAGTAGAGAGAAGCCCACCCCGCCGAAAATCATATTCGGCAACCAGGCGGCCAGCCAGGGATCGATCTGCTCAACTCGACCCATCGCGCGTCCCAGGCTCATCAGTACATAGTAAATAAACACCAGGACAATCGCCAGCGCCACACTACCATAGCGCCCGGTCTGCCGCACCGTTTGCAGGCCCAAGGGCGCAGCCACCAAGATGGCGAAAAAGCTGGCCAAGGGAATGGCGAACTTGAGGTGGTACTCCGTCAGGCAGCGGGCTACATCGGCAGAAGGACGTTGCTCCGCTCGATATCGCTGGCATTGCTCCCACAGCTCTGCCGCCCGTTGCTCCTGGGGCACCTTTTCGGCGTACACCAGGCCCACCAACTTGTTGACGATGTTCAGCTCCATCTCCGCCACCTGGCCCTCGTAGTAGGTGCTCCCCCGCTCGTCGTAGCGACGGATCACCACGTCTTGCAGGTGCCACGCTTGGCCCACCTGCTGCGCAGTTTGGGCCGAGATCACCTGCGGGTAGCGTAGGTGGCCGGTCTCGGCCTTGCGATCCAAAATCAGCAGATCGTGCATCAAGCCGGTCTTCGGGTCAATGGATCCCACATGAAACCAAAGGTCGTCGTCCACCCGCACAATTTCTTCGGAGTCAAACGGAAGGGCATCCTGAGCCAGGATGAGGTTGGTGTTCAGGGTTTTCACCTTTTGGTTGGTTTGGGGCACGATCACTTCATTGGTCAACAGCGCCAGGCCGCTGATCAGTAGACCGATGCAGAGCACCGGAATCAGCACCTTGCGATAGGGGATCCCGGCGGCCCGCAGAGCCGTGATCTCGCTGTCGGCCCCCATCCTGCCCAGGGTGAGCAGGGTGGCAAAGAGGCCGGCAATGGGGAAGGTGACCACCAAAATGGCGGGCAAGTTGAGAAGGAGAATGTGCAAAATCGTGAGGGGAGGGGCGCCTTTTTTCACCAGCAAATCGGCGTAGATAAAAAGCTGGTTGCCCAGCATCATCACCGTGCCCCCCGCCACGCCCAAAAAGAAGGGGCGGATCATCTCTTTGCAGAGATAAAACTCCAAAAAAAAGCCCCCCAACTTCAGGGATCCCCAAAAGCTTCCCGTCTGGGCAGAAGTTCCGCGCCGTTGACCCTTGGCCAGTGGGGTGGTCATTTGGCTCTGTTACCTCAGGTGCACAACCTCAGCCAGCTTTCGAGATCTAGACGACCCCCAGCCAGGATGGGATCCCGTCAGAGAGCATCGGTGATGCGAAATTGAAACATCCCCTGCTGCTGCTCGTCCCCCTCGACAGTGTACTCATCCTGTTCCAAGTTCAGGGTGACCAGCCTGCCGCTGAGGCGGTTGGCGCCCCGGCACATCTGATCCAGAGCATCGCGACCGGGCAGCGGTGCGCCGCTCTCGCGGGGAATCGGATTGATCTCGCCGCGATCGCAGAGGAGGACGGGAGCCTGGTCGGCGGTGATCCTGAAAATCTGCCCTTGGTCAGAGTAGTCGGCGCGATCCCCTTCGATGGCGCGGTTGGCCTGCACGATGACCACATTGCCGAAGAAGCGGGCATCGCTGCTGGCCTGGTCGATCTCCACCCGGTCGGCGTAGATCACGGTCGGCTGGTCCACATCGGCCTGGGTCTGCGGGTTTTGCAGACGCCGCGCCAGCCAGTCCCCCTCGATCTGCTCAATCACCACCTCCCCCCGCAGCTCCACCTTTTCAGGGGTGATGGTGGCCTGGTTGGCCTTGGCCTTGCGCCCCCGCTGGATGAACTCGACGGCCTCGCTGAACTCCGAGGTGCCGGTGCGGGAGTTGTAAACCAGGCGGGCGGCCCGCACTTCCGTTTCGGCTTGGCGCAGCTCCTCCGTCAGGGATCCGCCGCCGGCGGCTGGGGTAGAGGCGGCCATCTGCCGGTAGAGAACGTTTTCCTCGAAGAAGAAGATCTTGTCGCGGTGGTTGCCCTCCAGGCGGGCGGAGGTGAGCACCCGCCCCGGCTCGCGCAGGGTAACTCCCCCCGTCAGCAGGCTTTGGGATTCGCGACGGCGGTAGGTGCCCTGGGCCGACTGGATGACGGTTTCCCCCTGGCGGATTTCCAGGTTGCCTTCCCCGCGGGCAACTTGCGTGTTGCGGTCGTAGGTGAGGCGGTCGGCGATGATGGTGACCTCCTGATCCGGTTGGTTGGAAGTAGCCTGTGGGCCAGCCTGGGCCAAGCGCAGATCCGCCAAGAGGGGATCCCGGCTGCCAGGGTCGGCCACCTCCTGCAACACGACGCCGCCGGAGAGAATGCTCTGGGCCTGTCGGCGCAGGTAGGTGCCCTGAGGGGCGCGGATCTCGAGGCCGCCTTCGCGGATGCGCAGGTTCCCTTTCCCTTCGGCCACCTGTTGGGTGCGGTCGTAGGTGATCTGGTCGGCGGTGATGGTGGTGGAAGCGGGATCCGCCGCCGCCGAATCCAAGGGCAGCACAGTTAGCTTGCCCTGCTGGGCGCTGAGGAGGGCAAATTGGAAGTTAAACGAGCCGGAGCGGCCCTCTAGGATCATTTCTTGCCCTTTGAGGGTGAAGGCCTCCGGCACCTCGATGCGCTCTTCGGGGGTGATTCGCAGAGCGCGGGTCAGGAGCAGGCTGCCATCCTCGCTCCTCACCTCCACCCCCTCATCCAGATACAGCGCGTCGGCGCTGGCATCGTAGCGGGCACGCTTGGCCTGCCAAGTCATCTGCTCGCTGCTGGCAAAAAACGGATCCGGCACTCCTTCCAGCTGATCGGCACTTTCTCCGTAGAAGTAGCCGTGCGCCCCCTGCTCAAACACCTGTTGTCCAGTGGCCAGCTCCACCTGCTCGGCGATCAGCCGCCAACGCCGATAGCCCCCCCGCCGCCCCACAATATCCACCCTGCGGCTGACCGAAAGGGGCTGATCCGGGGGGGGAGACTCCACCTTCACTTCTTCGATATCGATGGACAAGGCCCAACCGACCAAAGCAGCTAAGAGGCTGCTCCCCAAGAGCGTCACCCCCAGATTGGAATTGAAAAATCGCCGCATCCTGTTCTCGCTGCTTCTCCACGTCGATCCTTAGCCCACGACCGGTAGCGGGGCCCGGCAACCTAGGCTGTAGCTTACCGCAATTTACAGGCCGCCGCGGCGGGATCTGGAGCATTTCTAAGGTTCTGGTTTATCCCAGACGGCTGAGGATAAAGCCCAACCCCAGAAACAGCCCCAGCCAAAAATGGAGGTTGACGGCGATGAACTTGGAGTGGCTGATCCGCTGCGGCTGGTCGTGGTAAGCCCACAGCAGGCGGGAAAGCTGCACCGCAAACGGGATCCCGGCCAAGCTCAGCAGCGTCCAGGCCGGAAAAGCCCCCAGCCCCACAAACAGCAGCATCAGGCCGAACAGACTGCCGCAGATCCAAGGGATGAGGCGGGCGGAGCGCAAGGTGCCCAGGCGGGCCACCGGCGAGCGCTTGCCGGCAGCCAGATCGTCCTCCACCTGATGGAAATGGGAGCAAAACAAAATCAAACTGGTTACCATCCCCACCACCAGTGAGGCCGCCAGCCCCGGCAGCGACCAGCTTCGGCTTTGGCTGTAGTGGGCGGCCAAAACCGCCAGCGGCCCGAAGCTCAAAAAACAGAGGAGCTCCCCCAGGCCCTGGTAGCCCAGGCGCAGGGGCGGCCCCTGGTAGGCGTAGCCCAGCCCGCAGGCCAGCAGCACCAATAGCAGCACCGTCGGATCCGATTGCCGCCAGCTCAGCCACAGGATCCCTGCCAGCCCCAAGGCCAAAAAGGCATTCCCCACCCAAAATACCTGCCCCGGCTTGCCCGTCAGGTTGACCAGCGAGTGGAGCTTGTTTTTGTCCACCCCTGTCTGGGCATCGAACACGTCGTTGCTGAGGTTGACCCAAGCCAAAAGACAGATGGCTGCTCCCAGAAATACGGCCAAAACTCCTACATCCATCGCCCCTGCCTGGGCATAGGCGATGGCGGATCCCACCCAGATGGGCATGATCGCCACGCTGTACATGGGGGGCTTAAGGGCGGCCATCCACAATTGCCGCCGCGAGGGACGATCCCAAGTGCTCTTTTCGGCAAGCTGTACTGGGCTGGCCTCTGGACTCCTGCGCGTTCTCTTGGACGGTTCCGGCTGTGCGAGCATGTTGGCCCTGGCTCTCTCTGGTTCTGTGTATGCTCTGTATTTGTTAGGTTAGGATGCTTCCGTTCCCATCCCCAGGGATGCTAAGAAACTTTGCAATCCGTGAAGAAGTTCCTCAGGTTTTGCCCCTGAAGGCCCAAGCAACCGGCCTGTCTCCTGATCTCGTATAATTTTGTATCCTGAAGTACCCTGCTGGCGGTTCCCCTCCGGGTCGACGCTCGTCCTGTTTTCGGCCAAGGTGGGATCGGCTTCTGTACTCTTTTTTGCATGACCTCCTCTCTTTTTTCTTGGAATGCCCCCAGTGCGGAGCGGCCGAGAGCCTGGCCGTCGATCACTTCCGCCTCTGTTGGGACAGACCAGGAGGGGGAGCGGCTCTGCTGGCATTCCCTTCTGGCCGCCTGCCAAGAGAGGGCGCGGGCGCAGGGGATCCCTCAAATCCTCAGCCTGTCGCGGCCTGTCCCAGGGCTAGATCCGCTGGCGGCGCTGGCCCGGCAGTTGAGCTGGCTTCCCCCAAACCGCTTCTCCCACCATTGCTATCTCTCCCACCAGACCCAGGGAGAAAGGGTGCGGGTGCTGGGGTGGGGATCCCTGCGGCAGGTGGATCTTTCGGGGGAGGAGCGATTTCAGACGGCACGGGCTTTTGTACAAGCGTTGCAGCCTCATGTCCATGTCGCTCCCGTCAGCGGCAGCGAGTCTCCGCCAAGGGGTGGCAGCCGACAAGAACGCCCCTTGTGCTTCTGCCGCTTTGGCTTCGGCCCCGGGAGCGGTGGCGCAGCGGCGTTGGTTCTGCCCCGCTGGCAACTGTTGCAGGTGGGGGGGGAGCTGACGGTGGCGCGGCTCAATCTGGAAATCGGTCCCGACAGTGACCCGGCGGCCTTGGCCGGCCAGATCGCCGCTTTTTTTGCCCACATGCAGCGCCTTTCCCAAGCGCCCTTGCCCCGCTGGGAGCTGCAGCCCCCTCTGGAGGTGGCGGTGGCGGAAGCAGCCCTCTTGGCGCGGATTCAAAAAGCCCTGCAGGCCATTGAGGCGGGATCCCTGCAAAAAGTGGTGCTGGCGGAAGCCGTGGATCTGGCGTTGCCCTCCCCTCCCCCGCTCCCCTCCCTGTTGGCCTATCTGGAGGCCCATCACCCCGATTGCAGCGTCTTCGCCTTTGCCTCAGAGAGCCAAGGGATCCCAGAGGAGTCCCCGCTTCCCGCTCAGGTTTTCGTGGGGGCCAGCCCGGAGCGGCTGCTTTCGGTGTGGCAAGGCCGGGTGCAGATCGATGCGCTGGCTGGCTCCATCGCCCGCGGCGCCAACGGCCACCAGGATCGGATGTTGGCCGAGCAATTGCTCCGCAGCGCCAAAGACCGCCGCGAACACCAGTGGGTGGTGCGCTCGATTCAAGAGGCTTTGGGCCGGCTGGGGATGGATCCTCAGATCTCCCCGCAACCGCGGCTGCTCCGCCTGGCCAACATCCAGCATCTGCAAACGGTCATCGAGGTGGAGCTCCCCGCCGACGTGCATCTGTTCGACCTGTTGGCCCAACTGCACCCGACGGCAGCCGTGGGAGGCTATCCCCAACAGGCGGCGCTGCAGTGGCTGGAGCAGGTGGAGCCCTTCGATCGCGCCAGCTATGCCGCCCCGCTAGGCTGGGTGGACTTGCAGGGCAATGGCGAGCTGGTGGTCGGGATCCGCTCGGCCCTGATCGAGGGGGAGCGGGCCCGCCTGTATGCTGGTGCCGGCATCGTGGCCGATTCCAACCCCGTCCAGGAGTTGGCCGAGATCCGCCTCAAGCTGCACGCCCTGGCCCAAGCCCTGGCCCTGCAGCCCTTGCCCGGATAGGCTCCCCCCTGCCGGCATGGGGCAGAGCCGATACAAGCGCTCCCCAAACAGTTACAGTTAAAAAGCCAGTTCTTCGATGGCCTCGACTTCTCGGCAGCATGGTCACCCTCAATTCCACCCATCCCTCCCGTATGGCCGGATCCCGCGCCCAAGTGGGGCTCTGGCCCGGCCTCATCGAGTACTACCGGGAGTGGCTCCCCGTCGGCCCCGGCACCCCTGTAATTACGCTGCACGAGGGCAACACCCCTCTAGTCCCCTCTCCCGCGCTGAGCCGACGGCTGGGGCGGGGCTGCCAGGTTTACCTGAAGCTGGAGGGCCTCAACCCCACCGGCAGCTTCAAGGATCGCGGCATGACCATGGCTGTATCCAAGGCCAAAGAGGCGGGGGCGGAAGCCGTCATCTGCGCCAGCACCGGCAACACCTCGGCGGCAGCCGCCGCCTATGCGGCCAAAGGGGGCCTGCGGGCCTACGTGCTGATCCCAGATGGCTATGTGGCCAAGGGCAAGTTGGCCCAAACCCTGATGTACGGGGCCGAGATCATCGCCATCCAGGGCAACTTCGACCGAGCACTGGCCATGGTGCGGCAACTGGCGGAAACCTACCCGGTGGCGCTGGTCAATTCTGTCAACCGCTTCCGGCTGGAGGGGCAAAAAACCGCTGCCTTCGAGGTGGTGGATGCGTTGGGGGATGCCCCCGACTGGCTCTGCATCCCCGTGGGCAATGCCGGCAACATCACCGCCTACTGGATGGGCTTTTGCCAGTACCGCCAACAGGGCAAGGCCAGCCGCCGCCCGCGCCTCTACGGCTTTGAGGCGGCCGGCGCCGCCCCCATCGTCCTCGATCGCGTGGTGGAACATCCGGAAACGGTGGCCACGGCCATTCGCATCGGCAACCCTGCCAGTTGGGCGAAGGCCAAGGCGGCAGTCCAGGTCAGCGGTGGCCGGGTGGACAGCGTGACCGACGAAGAGATCTTGGCGGCCTATCGTCTGCTGGCGGCAGAGGAAGGGATCTTCTGCGAGCCGGCCAGTGCCGCCTCGGTGGCCGGGTTGCTGAAATGGCGGGAGCAGGTGCCCGCCGGCGCCCAGGTGGTATGCGTTCTCACCGGCAACGGCCTCAAGGATCCCGACACGGCCACCCAACAGGGAGCCGCTCCCGTCCACACGGGGGTTGCCCCCGAGCTGGCCGCTGTTGCCCGTCTGATGGGTTTTTAGCTAATCCGCTTGCCCGCTCAGGCAGCCTGCGACTGCAGGGGCCCTGAACAAGCCAAAATGAACTGGTCGATCTCCAGCAGAATGCCTTCCGCCTCGGCCAAAGCCTCCGGCAGGGTTGCCAGCACCTGGGCATCCGCTTGTGCAGCCTGCTCTGCTTCTTGCAAAAGATTGATCGAATTATGGTCGAGCAAGAGCTCTAGCTCGTTTAGGGCCACCACTGCCAGTTGCTGTTCGGCTTGATGGAGCTTGTTTCGTAAAGTCTGAACTTGGTCGGTTTGCGCTTTCAGCCCGGCTTCCGCCTGCTCAGCGCGAGCGATGGCCTCATCCCGTTGAGCTTTCAACAAGGCCATCTCTTGCTCCAGTTGGGCCAGTTGCTTTTGCAGGCTGTAAATGTGCTGATCCCGATCTCCCAAAGCTCGTTCCAGCTCGCGGTTTTGAACTTCCATCTGCTGACGAGCTGCGTTCGCTTGGGCTAGCTGTTCTGCCAAGTTTGCCATTTCCTCTTCCATGCGGGTCAGCCGACTCAAGCGTTCCAAAACCTGAGTGTTTTCCGCCTCGAGTTTTTCGATCAACGCTTGAGCGCCCAACAGCTCTGCTTTGGTAGAGTCCAGCTCACCACAAACTTGGTCATAGTTGGCGATCAGCTCGCTCAGCCGAGCCTCTTTGGCCTGTAGCTCTTCCCGCAGGGAATGAAGCCGGCGGTCGCTCTGCTCGATGCGCTGCTGCAAGAGCGGCAGTTGAACCAAAGCCTGCTGAGCGGCGCTGAAATAGCCGAACAGTTGTTTGAAGTGGCGCTGCAGACGGCTGTGGGATTGATCCAATTTGTCGAAGGCTTCGTTGAGAGAAAGATAAGCCTCGCACAGTTTCATGTAGCGCTGGGCCACAGAATCAAGGTGCTTCATAGCGACTAAGATCCAGGTGGGGGTGCCGTGTCTATTTTATGCCGTTCATTCTATCGACCCAACCCGGAAAAGAGGTTATTCGCTACAACAACTGGGGGATTAATTTTACTTTAAGATTTTCCTCTCTCTAGGCAAGCAGCTCACGTCCTGCCCCAACCAGATTCAAACTCTCTGGCAAAAACGGCCCTTAAGAGTAGCACATTTTTACCCCCATTGAGGGGATCACACATTTAGCGTCTGGAGCGGAGCATTTAAAATTAAAAAACACTAGATATGGTTCAAACGCGCCTGAAAGGGGGCCTCTGCTGGCTCAGGCAGGCCGCGCCTCCGGGATCCCCAGCGCTTCCAGATGGGCGGCGGCCCGCAACAGGTTGGCCTCTTGGTAGGGGGCAGCCACCAGTTGGACGCCAAAGGGCAGGGATCCGCTCTCGCGCAGCGGCACCGACAGCACCGGCAGGCCGACAAACGAGAGGGGCTGGGTGTAGAGACCCAGGTTGGGCCGGGTGAGGACTTCCACCCCAGCGATCACCATCTTCTCTTGGCCAAGCAAGGGGGCAGAGCAGGGGGTGGTGGGGGCGATGAACAGGTCGATCTCTTGAAAGAGGGCCTGAAGCTGCTGGCGATACCAGCGGCGCAAGCGCTGCGCCTGCACGATCCAACTGGCGGGCAGCAGAGCGCCAGCCAAAAGGCGATCCCGGGTCGCCGGGTCGAAGTCGTGGGGACGAGTTCGCAGGTGATGCAGGTGCAGGTTGGCTCCCTCGGCAGCCGTGATCAGGAAGGCAGCGGCGCGGGCGCGCTCGGCCTCCGGGATCCGCACCGTTTGCTGGGCTCCCAGGGCCTGGGCCACTTTTTCCACGCCGGCCAGGATGTGGGGCTCTGCTCCCCGCAGGAAGTAGTCGTCGGCCACGGCAATGCGCAAGCCTTGGATCCCTTGCCCCAATTGCCCAAAGGTGGGATCCGCAGGGCGGCGAGCGCAGACGGGATCCTGGGGATCCGGCCCTTGCATGGCATCGAAGCTGAGGGCGAGATCGGCCACCGAACGGGCCAAGGGGCCCACGTGGTCGAAACTGGGAGCCAACAGGGCCACCCCTGCCCGCGACAGACGGCCATAGGTGGGCTTGAGGCCGTAGATGCCGCACAAGGCGGCGGGCACCCGAATCGAGCCGTTGGTGTCGCTGCCCAGGCTGAGGGGTACCAAGCCCCCGGCCACGGCTGCTGCCGAGCCACCCGAAGAGCCGCCGGCACTGCGGCTGAGATCGTGGGGGTTGCGGGTGGGGCCGTAGTGGCTATTTTCGGTTACAAAGCCGTAGGCGTACTCGTCCATGTTGAGGGTGCCCACCAGGATTGCCCCTGCCTGCTTGAGGCGGGCCACCACCGTGGCATCTTGGGTGGCCGGGGGGTTCTCGCGGTTGATCGCCGAACCGGCTAGGGTGGTGAGGCCAGCCACGTCGAAGAGGTTCTTGACGGCAAAAGGCACCCCCGCCAGGGGGCCCACCGGGATCCCTTTGGCCACCTGTCGATCCAGCCGCTCCGCCGCCTGCAGGGCCGATGCTTCCAGCACGGCTGTAAAGGCATTGAGCTGGGGATCCCGCTGGCGAATCCGCTCCAGACAGGCGGCCACCACTGACTGGGCGCTCACGGATCCCCGGCGGACGGCCCTGGAAATCGCGAACCCGTCGGCGCTGCCGAGAAGAGGGGGATCCGGGGTCATGGCTGGGGGTTGAAGGTAGGATCTGGCTCAACCGTCGGTGGCAGCGGAAACTCCAGTACCTGTTGAGCAAGGGGCAAAAAGCGGGCGAAGTTTGCGATCACCCCCGCTCGATGGTCGGGATGCAGGGGCAGTTGCAGCAGTTGGGCCATCGAGTCGACGTAGGTTTCGGGATCCCAGGGTTGCATCGGTTCGAGGGGTCGTCTGGGGAAAAAATACCACAGGCCAGCTTGCCAAAACCAGCAGAAAGTTACCCAAGGCAGAATCCAAAGACAAGACCGTCCTCGGTTAAGGGGTGGCCGTCGACGCCGTGCTACCTGGCGGGGGCCAAAGGCGTTCGCGGGGCAAGACAGGGCGAGTCACGGCCTGCCGCTCCCATTCCTCTAAATTGAGGCGACGACCGGCAGAACTGGGGGCACTGGCCTGCAGGCGCTTGCGGAACAGGCGCAACTGCTGCTGCTCGGCGGCGGGAGAAACACGCTGGGCAAAGAGGGAGGGCAAGAGCTGCTCTTCCTGCGCAAACTGGGCCCGCAACTGCCGATAAAAGTGAAGGGCAGCAGAGGGATCCAACTGCTGCGGCTCACGCTCCGCCTGGTGCAAAAAGCGGGTCAGCTCCGGGATCTGATCCCGCAACTGTTGCTCCAGCCCATTGACCTGGCTGCTGAGCTGGGGATCCGCTGCCAGAGCCGTCCTGAGCAGCGGGTAGAGGACATGGCGCTCCAATTGAATGTGGCGGGAGAGGCGCTGCCGCAACCTTTGCACCCAGAGACGCCGCTGCTCCAGATCCAACTCCGAGGCCCGAGAGAGACGAGCCAAGAACTGCAGGATAACCCGGTGCTGTTCGGCACAAAGGGCAACCAGTGTAGACATAGCAGTTCCCTGGAGAAAAAGTTTTATCTTAGCTTAACTTTGTCAAGAGACAGCAGCGTGCGTAAGGGTACGGGACTGGTGCAGGTGTCTTGGCTACACCCCGACAGCAACCCCGGCAAAAGCTGCCCTCCGGTTGCTAGGCTTGCACAAGCCAGCGGCGTTTCCAGGCGGAAGTGGGCTCAAGGGGTGAAGTTTGCTGTTCCTGCTGGCGCTGCAGCCGAATCTGGGCTCTGTCTCCCTGCAAGGTGGGATCCCGGTAGGGCACAGCGGCGCGGGTTTTCAGGTGCTCCCGCTCCATGGGGGAGAGGGGCGGCAGGTGATCCGGTTGAGGTGAGGCCACCGTGCCCGGCCAAGGGCGACCCACCGGCGGCGTCGAGCCAATGAAAAGCCCCGCCTCCAGCAAGGCTGCTCGCACCGCCGCCGCACAGGAATAGGTGGCCAGGATCCCGCCGGGGCGCATTCGCGCCGCCACTGCCCGCAAAAAGTCCACCGTCCACAGCTCCGGGCAGACGGAAGGGGAGAAGGGATCCAAAAACACCGCATCCGCCCATCCCAGCGTCACCTGGAGCAGGGTTTGGCGGGCATCTCCCCACAGCAGCCTTCCGCGCCAGCGCGGCGATTGCCAGGATCCCTCGTTGATAAAGTGTTGCCACTCCTGGCTAAAGCTCCAAGTGGATCCCACCCCCACCTGCCAGGCCTGCCGGGGCACCTGCGGGGAGCGCTCTAGGCCAATGACTTCTACAGGGCAGTCGGGCCGCACCTGCCAGATTGTCTCCAAGGCCAGGCCAGAGTTGTAGCCAAGGCCAAAGCAAATATCCAAAAGACAAATGGGATCCTCCGGATCCCGCTCCAACGGCAGCCGATCCAGCCGGCAAGGGCGGACGAACTTCTCCAGTGCTTCCTGAGCGGCGCCGCTGACGTTGTGAAAAGCCTGCCCAAACTCCTGGGAGAAAAAGGTCAGGGATCCATCCCCTGTGGTCAACACCTGCCACTGGGTTTCTGCGGTCATGGCTACTGCAAGTTTCTATTTCCAGCTTGGCGATTCTTTGATAGCTTGAGAACGTTAAGATGAGTTTCGCAGCTCACCGGCAGGGCTTGTAGATTCAGCTCTGGCCATCCCTAGCTAGGGGGGTACCTCAGCGGCTATGTCTTTACTGGATTGGTTTGCCGAGCGGCGCAAACAGACTTCCCTCAACTTGACAGGCAGCAGCCCCTTCGACAAAGAGCGGCAAGTGCGAGAGATTGCCGACGGCCTCTGGCAGAAGTGTCCAGCTTGCGACGCTCTCACCTACAGCAAAGATCTGCAGCAGAACTGGCAGGTTTGTCCAAGCTGTGGCTACCACCATCGCATCACAGCCCCGCAGCGGCTGGAGCAGCTTTTGGATCCCGGCTCCTGGCAGCCCCTCGACGAGCACCTGGCCCCCACCGATCCGCTGCACTTTTTCGACCAAAAGCCCTACGCCGAGCGCCTGGCCGCCTACCAGGAGCGCACCCAGCTCAAGGATGCCGTCCTGACCGGGTTGGGCACTCTGGAAGGGATCCCGGTGGCGATGGGCGTGATGGATTTTCGCTTTATGGGCGGCAGCATGGGCTCGGTCGTAGGCGAGAAGATTACCCGTCTCACCGAACGCGCCACCTGCGATCACCTACCCCTGATCCTTTTTTCGGCCTCTGGGGGAGCCCGCATGCAGGAAGGGATCCTCAGCCTGATGCAGATGGCCAAAACGGCAGCCGCTCTGCAAAGGCACCGCGAAGCCGGCCAGTTGTTTATCTCCGTGCTTACCCATCCCACCTATGGGGGGGTGACCGCCAGCTTTGCCATGCTGGGAGACTTGATCCTGGCCGAGCCAGGCGCCCAGGTGGGGTTTGCCGGGCCCAATGTTATTGAGCAAACCATCGGCAAGGGCAAGCTTCCCGAAGGCTTCCAGACTGCCGAGTACCTGCTGGCCCAGGGGCTTATCGACGCAATTGTGCCGCGAACCGAGCTGCGCAAGCGCTTGGCCCAGTTGCTGGCCATGCACCGACCCCGCTTGCACATGTCCCTTGCCGCGTTCGATTCGACTTACGCCCTCGATCCCGCCAGGATCTGAGACGGGAAGTAAAGGTTGGATCCCTCTGTCTGCAGGCGGAGCAGTTAGCTCCCCTCTCCCTTTGGGAGAGGGGCTGGGGGTGAGGGATTGCTCCCCTCTCCCTTTGGGAGAGGGGCCGGGGGTGAGGGACTGCTCCCTGGCTGAAGAGGAAGGGAGGGTAGCTGCCTCAACGGCACAGCGCGCCTAGATCCGGCAGACAATCTCAACCAGTGGGAAGTTGCCATGGCAAAGAAGGATACCCTCTCTGTCTGCAGAAGAGGGATTTTCTGCCGAGGGGGTCATAGCAGCAACCGATGGTGCTAAGGTGGGGCATGAGGTCTTGACTGGAAGCAATGGATTTTAAGCTGCGCATCCGTACCGCCGAAACTCCGCAAGGGCAACAACTGGCGATTGTGCCGTTGGAAGGTCGCTTTGACGCCAAGGTCGCTTCCGAAGTGCGGCAGTTGCTGCAGCAGGTTTTGGATTTTGGTTACCACAACCTGTTGATCGACATGTCGGCGGTTACTTTTATGGACAGCTCCGGCCTGGGGGTGCTGATCTCGGCCTTGCGCAAGTGCCGGACTGCCGGCGGCAACCTCAGCCTCTGTTGCGTTCCGGAAAGCGTCGCCCTCGTCCTCAGCCTCACCTCGATGGAGAAGGTCTTGACCTGTTTTGACGACCTGGAGACGGCCATCGCCAACTTCTCCACCGCTTCCTCTGCTCGCTAGGCCGACATTTTGAGTTGCTGCGATGCCCTGCCTACGCCTCTGACTTTGTTCCCAGGATCTGTTGAGGATGCTCAGCCATGACCCAAGCTGGCCTCGATACCTTTCAGCTCCTTTACCAGCACCACCGTGGCCCCAGCTTTTGCGAGCGCATGCTGGCTACTGCTCCTGGCCGCTTCAATGAGACCTTTTGGCAGTTTTGGCAGCAGCATGTTGAGCCCTGCTTGCCCGCTGCGCCCTGCCTGCTGGATCTGGGAACGGGGCCGGGGTATGTCCTCCGGCAGTGGGCCCAGCGCTACCCCGGCGGACATTTCATTGGCGTAGATCTAATGCCCTACATGTTGGAGCGGGCAGCGGCAGACTTGAAAGGCGTCCCTGGCCTTCAACTGCTGCAGGCCGATCTCCACGATCCCCATTTGCCCCTGCCAGATTGCAGCGTTGACGCGGCTCAGGCGGTGGTGGTGATCCACGAGATGGTGCAGCCGGTGCGCCTGTTGCAAGCGGTGCGGCGTCTGCTCAAGCCAGGGGGGCGGTTTTTGCTGGTGGACTGGGTGCGCGCCCCACTTAGCCTCTACTTCGATGCGGCCACAGAAGCCCAACTGTTTCAGATGGAAACATCCCTAGACACCTTGGTGGATCAGTTTACCCACTTCTACGAGCACAACCGCTTCAGCGCTGAGGATCTAGCCTGGCTGTTGGAGAAGGTTGGCTTGAGAGTGGTGGCGCAAGAGCTCTACGGGCAAAATCGCTTTGTGCGCCTTGTGGCGGAAAAGCCCTAGAGGACTTCAGGGATCCGCCGCTCGGCCTGCACCTGGGCAAACACCTGCACCTCGGTGCTCATTTTGCGCAGTTGGCGGGCCAACTTAATGGCCTTGTCGCGGGGGAGAGGGGGGCTCACCACCGCCGGCAGGCAGCGCAACAGCGGCTTCAGGGCCGTCTTGGGCAGCCGCGCATAAAACGCCAAGGTGGAGAGGATCTCGTCTTCAAAGTAGGGGTTGCGGTATTCCAAAAGCCGCACTTGATAGAGTTCCGGCGGCAGAGGGCGTCCCTGGGCCAGGCGAATCAGGGATCCCACCGTCCCCATCACGTATAGACGATCCCCCCGCTTCAACAGGGTCTCGCCCTCTTTCTGCCAGATCTTGGGAAAAACACAGGGCCGGCCCGGTCGGGAGTGATGCAGCAAGATCGCCAGGTCGTAATCCTGGGCCAGTTGCCGTAGGGATAGCCCCAGGTAAGGGTCATGGGCCGAGACCTCCAGCAGCGTCACCAGCAGCGTTTCCCCGTCCCAAGTCAAGGTGCCGTAAACGGATCCCACCAACGCTGCCGTAGCAAAAGCCCGCGCCCCCAGGGCCGTGGTGCTGTAGCTGGTTCCCAGCGTCTGCAGATGCCGCTGCATCCGCGCCGCCAGCTCAGGATCCGTGACCCGCAAAATGGTGCGGATCCCAGGTTGCAGGCTGTGGGCGGTCAGGGCGGTCTCGAGGTTGGTGAGATCGTCAGGCGTCGTGCAGATCAAAGAGCGGCTGCTTTGGATGCGAGCCTGTTGCAGCGTGCTGGCCAAGGCGTAGTTGCCCCGGATCACCACCGCCCCCTCCCGTTCCGTCGCCGCCAGCAGGGGATTGTCGCTGTCGGGCTCCACAACCACCACCTCATAGCCCATTTGCCGCAACAACTGCAGCACCAAGTAGCTCAGCCGTCCCAACCCCGCGATCACCACGTGATCCGCTTTGGGCATACGGGCGGCCCGGCCCAAGCCAAAGCGGCTGCTCACCAACTTGTCGGTCACCAATCCGTAGATCAACCCCACCAGGGCAGCCCCCACCAAGGTCATGACCACCGCCACCACCTTCACCCCTAGAGGGGTCTCCGCCTGCTGAAAAGCCTCGATGTCCCCATACCCCCCCGTCAACACCACGATGGTCAGCAACAGCCCGTCAACCACGGATTTGCCGATAGCTCTAAAGTTAAGGATCCCCAGCACCAGCATGGCTCCCAAGGTGAAGGTGAGGGTGCGCACGATGGGCTTGACCTGCAGCAGTCCCTGCAGGCTTCTGCGCAGCCAAGATAGGAGCTGCCTGAACGAGTTGCCTCGCTGTTGTTGTCGTTTGTCTTGCACCTGTCCGCTGGCCCAGCGTTGTGCCCGCGAAGAGCCGCGCCGCCCGTTGCGCTCCAACAGGTGCAGATAGGATCTGGGGTCGCAGATCACCAAAATGCGATCCCCCTCCAGCAGCTCTGCCTCGTGGTCGAAATCGTCGAAAACCCGAGACTCGGAAAAGTCGGACAGCCCGTCCACCGGGTAGTGAAACAGCACCCGCGCCCGAAAGGTTTCCTCCAGTTCCGAGAGGGGCATGTGCAGCAGACGGGAGTTGTAGCCGATGGTCAGCTCCACCACGTTCCAGAGGGTGGTCTCTTGGGGAGCGCCAAAATAAAGCGGATTCGCCAGCTCCGGCGGCAGCGTGGCCAGCTGAGCCTCTAACTGGGGCAGCTCGAAGTAGCCGACAAATTCGTCCGAGACAGCTTTCAGAGCAAAGGCCGGCGCAGCCAAGGCAGCCACCGACAGGGAAAAATGCTGCGGCAAAATCGAGTCCAGGTAGCGGGCAAGGCCGGTGTTAAACAGACGAGAGACAATGCGCACCTGCGGGTTGAGATCCCGAATCAAGAGAGCCAGCTCGAAGTTGGCTTGGTCGTTGTCCTCCACAAGCAATGCCACCTTGATCCGCTCGATCCCAGCCCGGCGCAACACCTCCGGCTGATGGGGATCCCCCTCTAGGTATTGCCACTGCTCTTTTAATAAAGAAGGCCGCGGGCCGGGAGCCACCACCACCGCGCGCTGTCCAAAGTCTTCCAGAATCTGCAGCGTCAACGCTGCCAAGTCGTTGTAGCCACAGACCAGGATGAAAACACCCGGATCCCGGCCATTGTCCTGCAGTTGCTCATCCAGCCATTGATGAGAAAGGGATCCCACCATACTCCACCACCTACCCTGCTCCCTTTATACCCAAGGCAGGTCTAGAACCCCGCCCTACCCAAAATATTCCGGTAAGGGATCCCCTTGCCCGGCCAGCCGCGATGAGAAGCGACCTTGGCTCTTGTTTCCAGCGAGAGTTGGCGGATCTTGGGCCAAACGGTTCAAAGATGAGAACGACTCCCAACAGCTTGACTCGGTACTCAGGATCCTCTATCATTGCCCCAGAGCAAAGTTCTTGAATAAAAATCTCAATAAGCTTGGCCTAGAGAAGGGTCAAAAGGCCGGCATTTGAGGGAACTGCCCTGATTCAGGGAGGGGGTTTTCAAGTGCTTTCTCGGGTAAAGGCATTGCTGACTGGGTCAATGCAGCAGCCTTTCTTGAAATGTTTTTGAGTTTAGGAGTTGGGTATGCGCTTATCGCGACGGCAACTGGTCAGCGGAGCCGCGCTGGGCTCTGTAGCCTTGGCGGCAGGCTTGCTGGGGCGTCCGGCCCGCGGCGCCAACCGGGAGGTGAACCTCTACACCTCTCGGCACTACGGCACCGATGAAAAATTGTACGACCTCTTCAAACAGAAAACGGGCATTACTGTCAATTGGGTGCAGGGCAACGCCGACGAGATCGCCCAGCGCATCCGCAGCGAGGGATCCAACAGCCCTGCCGATATCTTTATGACCGTAGATATTGCCCGGCTGTGGCGCGCCCAGAACGAAGGCCTGTTTCAGCCCATCCAGTCCGAGACGCTCTCTAAGAACATCCCGGAATCGCTGCGGGATCCGGAAGGCTACTGGTTTGGCCTAACCAAGCGGGCCAGGGTGATCATGTACAACAAAGACAAGGTGGATCCCAAGGAGCTCTCCACCTACGAAGATCTGGCCAACCCCAAGTGGCGGGGCAAGGTGCTCACCCGCTCCTCCAGCAATGTGTACAGCCAATCTCTGACGGCTTCCATCATCTTGGCGCACGGGATCCCAGAAACCGAACAGTGGGCGCGGGGCTTGGTGGCCAACTTTGCCCGCCCGCCGGAAGGGGGAGACATTGATCAAATCAAAGCCGTGGCTGCCGGAGTGGGGGATGTGGCGCTGTCCAACACCTACTATTTGCCGCGTTTGATCAAATCCGACAATCCTGAAGATCGGGCCGTAGCCGAAAAGATCGGCGTCTTCTTTCCCAACCAACAGGATCGCGGCACCCACGTCAACATCAGCGGCGCCGGCATTCTGAAAACAGCTCCCAACAAAGAGGCCGCCATCCAGTTTCTGGAGTTCCTCTCCGGCCCAGAGGCGCAGGCCATCTTTGCCCAGAGCAACAACGAATACCCGGTGCTGCCGGGGGCGGAGATCGACTCGGTGGTGGCCAGCCTTGGCACCTTCAAGGAAGACACGATCAACGCCGCCAGCATTGGCCGCGTTACCCCCGATGCCCTGAAAGTGATGGATCGGGCCGGTTGGCGATGAAAAGCGCCGGGGTTGCCGAGAGCTTTCTTCTTGGCTCCCCGGTTGCAGCCCCAAAGCAGAACCAAGTCCCAAGTTTGAGTCTTGAGACTTAGCTTCTTTGTTTTTTCCTAAGATTTGCCTGACAATTGGGAAACAGTACGGTGAAGAAAAAGTTTTTGCCAGCTCTCAGGGATTTCAATTGCAATTGATGGAAAAGTTAGCTTGGCTAAATCTGGGTAAACGCTTTGACCATTCTCTCAAGAGAGCTTGGACGCGCTGGTTCAGCGGTTGGACGTTGCTGACCTTAGCCCTGACGGGCTTAATTTTGATTCCCACTCTGACGGTTCTCCTCAGCCTTTTTGCTGATGAGCGGCAGGTTTGGGAGCACCTGGCCGACACGGTCTTGGGGCTGTACGTGCGCAACAGCCTGCTGATGATGGTGGGGGTGGCGCTGGGAGTCATCCTGGTGGGCAGCGGCACTGCCTGGCTGGTGACAATGTGCGAATTCTGGGGGCGGGCCTGGCTAGAGTGGATGCTGGTGTTGCCCCTGGCGGCTCCCACTTATGTGTTGGCCTACGCTTACACCGATTTTTTGCAAGTAACCGGCGGCTTCCAGACCTGGCTGCGGCGGGTTGCCGGCTGGGGGATCGGCGACTACTGGTTCCCCAACATTCGCTCCTTGTGGGGGGCGATCCTGCTGCTCGTCCTCACCCTCTACCCCTATGTGTATCTCTCGGCGCGGCTGGCCTTCCAGGAACAGTCGGTGGTCTGTTTGGAGGTGAGCCGCTCCTTGGGCTACGGGCCGTGGGCTAGCTTTTTCCGGGTGGCCTTGCCCTTGGCCCGGCCGGGGATCGTGGCCGGCTGTCTGCTGGCTTTGATGGAGACCCTGAACGATTTCGGCACCGTCAGCTATTTTGGGGTCGATACCTTTACTACCGGCATCTACCGCACCTGGACAGCTCTGGGCAATCCGGTGGCAGCAGCTCAGCTTTCAGCGCTGCTGTTGCTGTTGGTGTTGCTACTGATGGCCCTGGAGCAATTTTCCCGCCGGCGGGCGCGCTACTATCGCCAAGGATTCAAGCCAAACCCAAGTCGTTATCCCTTGCACGGGATCCGGGGGGTGGGGGCGTGGCTAGCCTGTGGGATCCCGATTGGGCTGGGCTTCGTTATCCCTGCCCTGATCCTGCTCCATATGACCCTGCGCCAGGGGGAATTGGGCCGCCGCTTTTGGAGCTACGCCCAGAACAGCTTTCTCCTCTCGACGATCACGGCGGTGATCGCCGTCTTGGTGGCGGTGGTGGTGCTGTACGGTTTGCGGCTGCAGCGGGCCTGGGGCCTGCGGCTGGCGGTGCGGCTATCTTCCCTGGGCTACGCGCTACCGGGCGTGGTGATTGCAGTAGGAGTTCTGATTCCCCTGGGGCAACTGGATCGACTGCTGAGCTACTTGCGGCAGGCGCTCTTTCAACAGCCGCCCGGTCTGGTGATCAGCGGCACTATTTTAGCGTTGGTGTTTGGCTATCTGGTGCGCTTTTTGGCGGTGGCTCTGTCCACCGTCGAGGCGACGCTAGCGCGCATTCCTCCCAGTCTGGATGAGGCAGCCCGCAGCTTGGGGCAGGGATCCCTGGGCACCCTGTGGCGGGTGCACCTGCCCCTGATGGGGGGCGGGATCCTGGGAGCGATGCTGCTGGTGTTTGTAGATGTGATGAAGGAGCTGCCGGCCACGATGGTGTTGCGGCCCTTTAACTTCGATACCTTGGCCGTCCACACCTACCGCATGGCTGCTGACGAACGCCTGGCCGAGGCCGGCGCCCCCGCCTTGGCGATTGTCCTGGTGGGGATTTTGCCGGTGATCCTGCTCAACGCCCAGATAGCCCAGCGACGCAATCTAGGCTCCTCAAATAAAACGTCTCCCTACGTCGTTCCCTAACTCCCCTCTCCCTCTGGGAGAGGGGTTGGGGGTGAGGGTGGGAGAGAAGTTTATAGGGCCTCAGCTCCGGCAACTACCTCCAGGATCTCCTGGGTGATAGCCGCCTGCCGAGCTTTGTTGTAGGCAAGGCCCAGTGTGCGGATGAGTTCGCTGGCGTTGTCGCTGGCATTGTTCATGGCCGTCATGCGGGCCGCCAACTCGCTGGCCGCTGCTTCCTGCAAAGCCCGCAACAACTGGTTGTTCAAGTACAGCGGCAGCAGCGCGTCCAAAATCTGCACCGGATCCTGCTCGAAGATCATGTCTGGCGGCGGGGCTGAGACAGGAGCAACGATCTTGCTGCGCTCGACCGTGAACTCTCCCCCCCGCACCAGCAGGTTAAAAATCTCGTCGTCGCGGGCAGCCAGGCGCGTGGGATCCAGAGGTAGCAGCGATTGCACCACCGGACGGGAGCTGATCAGCGAGACAAAGCGGGTGTAGATCAGCTCCACCTTGTCTACTTTCTCGGACAGGAAAGCGGAGAGGAGCTGATCCCCTATTTGCGCAGCTTCCGCCGCCGTAGGAATCTGCGACAAGTTCACGTAGGTCTTGGCAATGGGAGCGGAGCGGCGCTGAAAATACTGCACCACCTTGCGGCCCACCAGGTAAAGCTGCACCTGCAGCCCCGTCTCCTGCAGCTCGCGCACCCGCTCCTCGGTGCGCTTGATAACGTTGGCATTGTAAGCACCGCACAGGCCCCGATCCCCAGCCACCACCAACAGGCCCACCGTTTCAATGGGCCGCTGCTTCAGCAGAGGCAACTCGACATTTTCCAGCCGCAACCGCGTTTGCAGCCGATAGAAAACCTGGGCCAGGCGGTCGGCGAAGGGACGGGTGGCCATCACCTGCTCCTGGGCCCGTCGCACCCGCGCTGCCGCCACCAGGCGCATGGCCTCTGTAATCTTGCGGGTGTTTTTCACCGCCTTGATGCGATCGCGAATCCGCTTTAGGTTTGCCATAACCAATCCCCTCTGCTGTGGTTACTGGATGGGGATCCCCAAAGCAGGGATCCCCGGCAACTAAGCCGCCTTGGCCAGGAAGCTCTGTTTGAACTCCGTGATGGCGGTTTTCAAGATCTCTTCCGCCTCTTCAGTGAGTTGCTTGGTGGAGAGGACGATCTCGCCATACTTGGGATGGGTGGTGCCCAAGTAGGACAGCAGGCCCTGTTTGAAGCTGGAGACTTTCTCCACCGGAATGTCGTCCAAATACCCCCGCGTCCCGGCGTAGATAATTGCCACCTGCTGATCCAAAGACAGGGGCGAATATTGCGGCTGCTTGAGGATCTCCTGCAGCCGTTGGCCGCGGGCCAATTGCTTCTGGGTGGCCTCGTCCAGATCAGAGGCAAATTGGGCAAAGGCTTCCAGATCGCGAAATTGCGCCAGTTCCACCTTGATCGAGCCGGCCACTTTCTTCATCGCCTTGGTCTGGGCCGCCGAGCCGACGCGGCTGACAGAGATGCCAACGTTGATGGCCGGGCGAATGCCGGCGTTGAACAGATCCGACTCCAAGAAGATCTGACCATCGGTGATGGAGATAACGTTGGTGGGAATATAGGCCGACACGTCGTTGGCCTGGGTTTCCACAATCGGCAGCGCCGTCATGGATCCCTCGCCCAGCCGGCTGTTCAGCTTGGCCGCCCGCTCCAGCAGCCGCGAGTGCAGATAGAATACATCCCCTGGGTAGGCTTCCCGACCGGGCGGACGCCGCAACAGCAGCGACATCTGCCGGTAGGCCACCGCCTGCTTGGAGAGGTCGTCATAGACCACCAAAGTGTGCTTACCCTGGTACATAAAGTACTCGGCAATGGTGGCGCCACAATAGGGGGCCAACCACTGCAGCGGTGCCGGGCTGTCAGCGCCGGCAGCCACCACAATGCTGTAGTCCATCGCCCCTCGCTCGGTCAGGATGCCCACCACCTGGGCGATGGTGCTCTGCTTCTGGCCAATGGCTACGTAGATGCAGATCACATCCTGCCCTTTCTGGTTCAGGATCGTGTCCACGGCAACGGTGGTCTTGCCGGTTTGGCGGTCGCCGATGATCAGCTCCCGCTGCCCCCGCCCGATGGGGATTAGAGCGTCAATGGCGGTGATGCCGGTTTGCAGAGGCTCGTACACGGAGCGGCGATCGATAATGCCGGGGGCCGGGGACTCAATGAGGCGCGTCTCGGTGCAGTGAATCGGCCCTTTGCCGTCGATGGGATTGCACAGGGGATCCACTACGCGGCCCAGCAGGGCTTCCCCTACAGGGATGCTGGCAATTCTGCCCGTGGCTTTGACGGTGGATCCTTCTTGGATGTTGCGCCCGGAGCCGATCAACACTGCGCCGACGTTGTCTTCTTCTAGGTTAAGGGCAATACCGGTGGTGCCATCCTCAAATTCCAACAGTTCGCTGGCCATCACCTTCTCCAGGCCGTAGATGCGGGCAATGCCGTCTCCCACCTGCAGGACGGTACCGACATTGGAGATCTGCATCTCCTGGTTATACTGTTCGATCTGCTGCTTGATGATGGTACTGATCTCGTCTGGGCGAATCGTAGGCATAGCAGTCCTCTCAACGGAATAGGAAGGGATCCAAAAAAATCATTGAGGAAAACGCTGGGCCAATTTAGGCCAACTGCAGCGCCAGCCGGCGCAACTGGCCGCGCAAGCTGAGGTCGATCACCTGGGATCCGATCTTGATGATCACCCCACCCAGCAACGTGGGATCTTGGGCAATCTGGAGCTCCACACCCCTGGTCTGCGTGAAGTCTCTTACCCGCTCGCGGATCGACTGCTGTTGCGCCTCGGTCAGAGGTACCGCCGTGGTCACCTCGGCCAGGACGATATCTTGCAGCTTCCGCTGCAGCTCCAAGAACCGCCGGCAGACGGCCTCGAGGAACATGATACGGCGACGGTCGCACAACAGCTTAAGAGCATTCAGCAGCAGGGGGTGGATCTGGTCGGCAAACACCTGCTGCAGCAGGTTTTTCTTGGCTTCCGCCTTGATCAGGGGGCTGGCGAGGAATTGGCCCAGCTCCGGCGTGGCCTGCAGAACCGCGGCCATAAAACGGATGTCGGCCTCAAAGGTATCCATTAGCCCCTGAGCAGAGGCAAGAGAAACCAGGGCTTCGGCGTAGGGATCGACCACCTTGGCGGCCATGGTGCGGCTGATCATGCTTTTCCCTTCCTCCTCCTTAGCGGGCAATCATCTGGATCCCTTGTTCGATCAGGCGCTGGTGAACCTGCTCGCTGAGGTGCTGCGGCAGCTCCTGCTCCACCTTGCGCAGGGCTTGGCGCACGATCTGGCGGCGCAGCTCCTGGACAATTTGCTCTTGTTCAGCAGAGAGATCCCTTTCGGCGTTGGCGCGCAGCCGCTCGATCTCCCGCTCCGCCTGCTGCAACAGCTCCTGCCGGCGGGCTTCCGCATTGGCCTCCGCCTGTTTGCGAATGCGCTCCGCCTCTTGCTGGGCCTGCGCCAGCTTTTGTTGTTCTTCCGCCAGCCTCTCGATCGCCTCCTGCTTGCGCTGCTCCGCCTGGCGCAGCTCCTCGAGGATGCCTTCTCGCCGCTTGGCCAGAGCTTCCCCCACCACCCGGCGCCCCAAAATGTACAGCAAGGTGAGGATGATGGCGATGTTGATTAAGTTGCTTTCCAGAATCGCATCCAAGAGCCCCTTTTCTGGGGATACTTCCGCGGCTTCTGCCATGGCCAAAAGCCAAGCGGGCATCAGGCTCCACACCAGCATCACGCGCTACTCCCAAGGAATGTTCAACCGGCCACTTAACGGGCGCTGCCCAACAGCTTCTCGGTGATCTGGGCGGCAATGGCATCCACTTGCTGCTGCAGTTGTTCGAGCGCCGTCTGCTTTTCCTGCTCAACTTGCCGCCGCGCCGCCTCCAGCTTGGCTTGGATCTCCGTCTGGGCTGCCGCCAGCTTCTCCGCACGGATGCGGGCTGCAGCCGCTTCCGCCTCGGCGATCACCTGCTGCGCCTGTAGGCGGGCCTTGCCGATCTCAGCCTCGTACTGGCGGGTCAGAGCCATCGCCTTGTCCAACCGCTCCTGGGCCTCCGCCTGGGTGGTGCGGATGTAGTCGTTGCGGCTGTCGATGACCCGAGTAACCGGCTCGTAGAAAAGGGAGTTGAGCACGGCCACCAGCAGCAGAAATTGGACGGCAATGATGGGCAAGGTGGCATCCAGATCGAAGAGGCCATTTTTCTCGGCAGCTTCGACGGCCAACAAAGTTGAACAAATCATGAGGCCGCACCAACAGAAACAGGATCTGAGATCGAGCAGGGAAGGGGGGCAAGACCCCAGCTCTCGGCCTGGGCCGCCCCCAGAGGCATTAGGCGAAGGGGTTGGCAAACAAAAGTACCAGTGCCACCACCAAGCCGTAGATGGTCAACGCTTCCATGAAGGCCAGGCTGACCAGCAGGTTGCCGCGGATTTTATCTTCTGCTTCCGGCTGACGGGCCAGCCCTTCCATAGCGGCGGCGGCAGCATTCCCCTGGCCCAGCCCCGGGCCCAGGGATCCCAGGCCAATTGCCAGAGCGGCAGACAAAACAGAAGCAGCAGAGGTTAACGGATCCATAGTGAGATGCTCCTTGTCAGTACAAAACAGAGGGTTGACACGAACGCAACAGCGCTTTGAGCGTCGAGGTGATCTGGCTTTATTTAACCGATCGCCTCTTTGTCGGCGGCCTCTCGGCCCCAACAAACCTTACCAGAGAAGGGATCCCTTGCAACGACCCATTGGAGAGGTTTTGAGAGCTGGGCCCTGAACTCGGCGGCTGGCTCAACTCCTGGGTCAATCGTGGTGATCCCCACCCCCATGACCTTCCAGCGCCTCTCCAATGTAAGCTGCCGAGAGCGTCGCGAAGATCAAAGCCTGAATGGCCCCTGTAAACAGGAACAGGATCATCACCGGCACCGGGATCAACAACGGCACCAGCAACACCAACACCGCGATCACCAGCTCCTCTGCCAAGATGTTGCCGAGCAGACGGAAGCTCAGCGAGAGAGGTTTGGTGAAATCTTCCAGGACGTTGATGGGCAACAGAACCGGCGTGGGCTCGATGTACTTTTTAAAGTAGGACAGCCCTCGCTTGCTAATACCGGCTACAAAATACATGACGCTGGTGAGCAGCGCCAAGCCGGCGGTGGTGTTGATGTCGTTGGTGGGAGAGGCCAGCTCTCCTTCCGGCAGGGGAATCAACTTCCAAGGGAAGAGGTTGCCCATCCAGTTGGAGACAAAGATGAACAAGAACAAGGTGCCAACATAGGGCACCCAGGGCCGGAAGTTGCGCTCGCCAATCTGGGCGCGGGCAATGCTTTGCACAAATTCCAGGGCATACTCAACGAAGTTTTGCAGGCCAGACGGCTCCCGCTGCAGTTGACGAGTCCCCAACAGCACCACGGCCAAGATCAGGGCGATGGCGATCCAACTGGCAATCAAAACCTGCCCGTGAACGGTGAATTTGCCCAGGTGCCAATAGAGGTGATGGCCGACCTCAAGTTCTGCTAGAAGAGGAGGAGAGGAGAAGAACAGGTTCATGGGCATCACGCAGAAGAGGATAAACGAGTCAGCGTCTGGACAAGATGAATGAGCAGGGCGACCTTGTAGGTCATGAACCCCAAAAAAATAGGCAAAATCTGTAAAGACTTCACCTGAGTGGCCAGGACGATCAGCCCGACAAACAGAGCCAAGCGCGTCACGCCCAGCCGGCTGCGACTTTTGCCCAGCTCCGCAACACCACGGCCCAGCATGCGCAGATAGACTACGCCAACGATTGCTCCGAGCAAGTAGTTGGCCGCCACCCCTGGGGAGTAGACCAGGGCCACTCCCACAGCGATGGCCAGACTCACGCCCAAGGTAACCACCACCAGCCATAGCTGCAGCGCTTCATAGCTCCTGCCAGCCATTGTCGCCTTCTCCCCCGAACCCGCTTCGCCCGGAGCAAGCGACGGCTGCGACGCACTCTGGCAGCCTAAATCCTCCTCCTGCTGGGACGGAGGCGGCGCCTCCTCTAGGGGAGGCAAAGGCTTGGGCTTCCACGGGGTCGCCTTCCAACGGGCAGGACTGTGGGAGAGAAGTCGGGAAGAACGTGCCATGGGAATGAGGTCACCACCTGTGAGGATCTGGCCTTAACCCAAAATAACACGACTAAGTAACAATACTTAACGAGTTGGGCCGGGCCAGGACGGGATGGAACCTTACAATCATCGCCTCGAAAGACGACTAGCCCTTCGACAGACGGAGATGTTCCTCTAAGAATCTACCACCTTCGCGGATCGGCAACGGCAAAAATGGAAAACTTTCTGAAAGCCCTCGGATGTAAAGTTTTGCCTAAGGTGGCCGAGAAGCTGCAATATTCTGTTACCTCCTGTTGTTTTGAGGTGGATCCCGCCGACCCTGCCGCTCTATATACTATGGGGCAGTGAGAAGAAAGGGCGAGGATGATCCCCGTGAGTTGGCTGGTCAAGGCGATCTGGGTGGACTACAGCTTGGCCGTGGCGCTGACGGTGGTGCTGCCGTTGGCTCTCCTAATTTGGGCTTTTGCGGTGGGGTTACGTCCTCTGATTCAGCTCTTGATCGTTTACTGGCGGGTGTCCAGCCTCTTGGCGGTGACGGTGTATTTGATGATTGGTGGCCTGCCCATCAGCTTCTTGAGCGGGGCGATGGCGCGGCTCTTGATCCCGGTCTGCCTGTGGTTCTGGCGAGATTGGAGCACTGCTCTCAGGCAGTCGAGAAGCTGGGCGGCACGAGCTTTTTTGCTCTGGCGGTGGGCTGTAACCGGTTACATGGGGGCCGGGATCCTCTTTTCGGGGGCCTTCGTGCCCTGCGCCTTCCGGGCTTCTCTATCGGCGGAGTGTCGAGCTTGGCTTGAGCCGCCGCTGGGGTTTCGAGAGATTTTCCATCCCAATGTGCCGCCGGAGCTGCTGGGGAGCGTGGGGGCGTGGGGCTTGGTGGCCTACCTGCTCTATAGCGTTTACTTTGTCTGGCGGCTGCGGCCCGGTGCAGACAAGGGGGAGCTGGCATGAGTGCTTTGCCCTGGCCGCTGGCCTTGGAGCGCTACAGCCAGGCTCACCCCCAGGAGGTGCTGCGGGTGGAGGTAGAAAGCGAGGGGGAAGTTGATTTGGTGCTGATCTACCGCGGCTACAGCAGCTCCCTGCGCCGGCCCACACCCCCCGATCCGGAAGTGGCGGTGATCCCTCCCCAGGCTCGCTTTTTGCAGTTGGAGCGCCTGAGCGCCCCCTATCACCCTGAGCGCTCGCAGGTTTTGGCCCTCTACCGCAACTGGGAAGAGCTGAGAGCTTGGCTGGCCCAGGCTGGGATCCCAGTGGCCGAGTGAGCAATTCCCGGTCTCAGCGCCCCACTGGGCTGGGTTGCCGCTGCAGGATGGTGTATTCTGCCGGCTGCAAGAGCGAGCGCCCTGTCATCTCGGCAGGTTGAGGCAGACCTAAGATCTCCAGAAGGGTGGGGGCCACGTCGGCCAGGGTGCCGTCGGAGCGCAGCTTGACGTTGCCGCCGCGACTGGGGATTTTGCGCTTTTCCCCCTCCACCAGGATGCAGGGGACGGGGTTGGTGGTGTGGGCGGTCCAAGGGTTGCCCTGCTCGTCCCACATCAGCTCGGCGTTGCCGTGATCCGCCAAGATTAAGGTGGTACCCCCCGCATCCACCACCGCCGCCAGCAGACGGCCCAGGCAGCGATCCACCGTCTCCAGCGCCCGCACGGTGGCCTCGAAGTTGCCGGTGTGGCCCACCATGTCGGGATTGGCATAGTTGAGCACCACGAGGCTGTATTCGCGGCGGGCGATAGCTTCGATAGCCTTGTCGGTCACCTCCACCGCCGACATCTCCGGCATCTGGTCGTAGGTGGCCACCAGCGGGCTTGGCACCAAGATGCGATCTTCGCCGGGAAAGGGCTGCTCGATGCCGCCGTTGAAGAAGTAGGTGACGTGGGCGTACTTTTCCGTCTCGGCAATGCGCAACTGCTTGAGGCCGGCCTCGCTCACCACTTGGCCCAGCAGGTGATCCAGGTTCTGGGGCTTAAAGAGCACCTGCACCGGCAAGGTTGGATCGTACTGCGTCATGGTGATAAAGGTGAGATCCGGAATCAGACGGCGCTGGAAACCGGAAAAGTCAGGGCAGACGAAGGCTTGGGTGAGCTGGCGGGCGCGATCCGGTCGGAAGTTGAAGAAGATGACTGCATCTCCCGGCTGCACCGCCCCCGGAGCCAAGCGAGTGGGGGGAATGAACTCGTCGGTAACATCCTGGGCGTAAAAGTCTTCCATGACCTCAGCAGCGCTGCGGCCACAGCCAGGGCCGTCTTCCGTCAGGATCTCGTAGGCCTTCTGGGTGCGCTCCCACCGCCGATCCCGATCCATGGCGTAGTAGCGGCCACTCAGGGTGGCGATGACGCCATTGCCCAGCCGTTGCAGCTCTTTTTCCAGGGCGGCCAGAACCCTGGCCCCGTCGCGAGGCAAGGTATCGCGGCCATCGGTGATGGCGTGGACATAGGCCGGGATCCCAGCCTGGGTCGCCAACTTAAGCAAGCCATAGAGATGGTCGATGTGGGAGTGAACCCCGCCTTCGGAGCAGAGGCCGATGAAATGAAAACGGCCCCCTCGCTCTTTGAGTTGGCAACACACCTCCAGCAAGAGGGGCTCCTGGAAGAGGGATCCCGTCTCGATGGCGTCGCTGATACGCACCAATTCTTGCGGTACCACCCGCCCTGCCCCCAACGTCAGATGCCCGACTTCAGAGTTGCCCATCTGTCCTGCCGGCAGGCCCACAGCTCGACCTGAGGCTTGCAGCAGAGCATGGGGATAGGCAGCCCAAAGGCTATCCAGGACAGGGGTTTGGGCAGCCAGCACCGCGTTGCCATCGAGAGCGTCCCGATAACCCCAGCCGTCCAGGATTACCAGAACCACAGGTGCTACCGATTGCGAATCCATGAAATGGCCTCTCGTTTTTAAGACATAATACCAGCCCCGGCAACACGATACCGGATCTTACATGTGTGCTCAAGATTTCCATATTTCAATCTTCTTTTGAGAGGATAAGGAAAGGCTTATAGAGGCATGATGAGCTTTTAAGCCCAACCCATCTGAACAACTGTGCCTCAGTCAAGAGTATTTCTGCGGATGGAATTGCAGAGGGAATCCCCAGGAGCTGGGCTACAAGCGTTTGCGCAGAGAATCCGAGCGGCGCTTGGCAATGGCATTTTGGGGATCCAACTTCAGGGCAGTTTCGTAAGCTTCCAGGCTTGGGCCATAGAGATTTTTCTTCTCATAGGCATGGGCCAGGTTGTTCCAAGCGGTCACATAGCCGGGATCCGCTGCCACTGCATCTTTGTAGTAGCGGATGGCCAGGTCGTATTGCCCCTGGCTGAAGTAGGCAAAACCGAGGGCGTTGCAGACGGGGGGAATGTTCTCCCCAGCCACCTCTAGAGCTTTTTTAAGCTGGACGATGGCCTGGTCGTAGAGACGCTTTTGCAGATAGACGCTGCCCAACTCGTAGTGCTCCTGTGGGGATCCCTTGCCTTTGCTCAGGCGAGGCTGGAGCTGCCGGATGACTTTTTCCTGGGCCCGCACCCGCAGCACCTCACGCAGGACGAAGTAGCCTGCCACGCTGAGGATACCGGCCAAAGCCACCAGGTACAGGAGGGGAGCGTTGACGCCCATTTTTGCCTACTCCACTTGCCTATCCAGATTTGGCTTGCCGACGTTACGCCTGCAGGTGAGCCTCGATGAACCAAAGATCTTTGTCGATCTGGCGGGAGATCTCGGTAAACAGGTCGGCGGTGTCGGCATCCCCCAGTTCGGTGGTGCGGTCGATGTTGCGGCGGACAGCAGCCGCATACTGGCCGTAGCGGGCCGCCAAAGCCTGCAGGTGAGTCCGCCCCTCCTCAGCCGTTAGGTCGTATTCGGGCAAGTTTGAGGTTTGGGCGACGATGCGAGCGGTACCGCGGGCAATGCCCCCCAGAGCCGTAACCCGCTCCGCCAGCATGTCTACGTAGTTCTCGAGGGTGCCGGCAAAGGTGTCGAACATCTCGTGCAGGGCGATGAAGTTCATGCCTTTGACGTTCCAATGGGCCTGCTTCACCTGGGTTTTCAGATCCAGCGTGTCCGCCAAGGACTGGTTGAGCAACTCCACCAGTTGCGCGCGGGCCTCGGCCGGCAAGTCGATCTGGGTGGGGTAGAGACGGGTTTTTGCGGCGGTAACCATAGCCAACCTCCTAAGTTGTGTCTCCATTATCCGGGATCCGCTGTGAGGATCCCCAACTCAGCCCATACTAACACAAACTCAGAATGAGTATGAGTTAGTGAGCACTTACTTGCCGATGCAGAAGCGGCTGAAGATCTGATCCAGCACCGCTTCGGAGATCTCCTCGCCGGTGATCTGGCCAAGGGCGTGCAGGGCGTCGCGCAGGTCGATGCTCCAGAAATCGAGGGGGAGCTGCGCCTGCATAGCCTGAACTACCTGTTCCAGGCTGGCTTGGGCCTGGCGGAGGGCGGCGGCCTGGCGCTGGTTAAGGCTCACCTCCAGGTTGGGCTGGGGCCGTCCCTGGGTGACAAGCTGCTCCAGGGCCTCTTCCAGCTCCGGGATCCCTTGGCCTTGGGCGGCGACGGCGGGGACGCGGTGGGTAATCTCGGCGGGGAGGGGGATCCCGTCAGGGGGGGCGAGGTCGGTTTTGTTGATGACCAAGATGAGAGGGCGGTGGCGAATGGACTCGTAGATGGCGGCGTCGGCATCCGTCCAGCCGGCTTGGGCGTCGATGACCAGCAGCAGCACATCGGCAGCCTGGGCCAGCCGTTGGGAGCGCTCCACCCCTAGCCGTTCCACTGGATCGTCGGTGGCGCGAATGCCGGCAGTATCCAAAAGCTGGACGGGGATCCCTCTCACCACCAACTGGGATTCCACCACGTCGCGGGTGGTGCCGGGCAGGTCGGTGACGATGGCGCGGTCTTGGCCCGACCAGGCGTTGAGCAGGCTGGACTTGCCGACATTGGGCCGTCCGACGATGGCCACTTTCACCCCGGTGCGCAGCAGTTGCCCCCGCTCGGCGGTGGCCAGCAGGGCCTGCATCTGGGCCTGGATGGCTTGCAGCCGGGCCTGCCAAGCGGGAACATCCAGAGGGGGCAGATCCTCTTCAAAGTCGATGCGCGCCTCGATCTCGGCCAATAAGCCCAGCAGCTCCTGGCGCAGGGCGCGGATGGACTGTCCCAATTTGCCCTGCAGCCCCGCCAGCGCCATCTGGGCTGCCTGCGGGGAGCGAGCCGCCACCAGATCGGCCACACTTTCGGCCTGGGTGAGGTCGATGCGTCCGTTCAAGAAAGCCCGCAGGCTGAACTCCCCCGGCTGCGCCAGCCGTGCTCCCTGGCGCAGGCACTGCTGCAGCGTGGACTGAACCACCATGATGCCGCCGTGGCAGTGCAGCTCCACCACGTCCTCATGGGTGTAGGAGCGGGGGGCCTGCATCCAGACAGCTAGGGCCTCATCCAACCGCTGGCCCTTCTCATCGTGGATCCAGCCGTAGAGGAGGCGATGGCTCTCCCAGGTGGCGTTGCGGCGAGCGGGGGTAAAGATGGCCTGGGCAATGGCCAAAGCCCGCGAGCCGGAAAGGCGTACAATGCCAATGCTGCCCTGCTCGGGCACCACAGCAGTGGCAATGGCAGCAATGGTGTCGGCCAGGGGTGCAGTTAGATCCATACGTAACAAGGAATGCGCTATGCCTTGGTTCCCTGGAAGCGGCAGGTGGTACCTAGGCAGGATCCCGGCCTTCAACTCGAAAGAAGCTGTAAAAAACTGTGCTCTCCCGCCGAGGTCAGGGTAGCTTGGCAGTGGCGACCTGCACGCGTCCTAACTATGAAGCCGTTACGCACGTTTAAGGTTACTCCCTACCTGCCGGCTGCTCTGGAAAGTCTGCGCTTGCTGGCCTATAACCTGCATTTTAGTTGGAACGTGGAAACCCGCAGCCTGTTCCAGCGCATGGATCCGGATCTCTGGGATGCCTGTGGCCACAACCCGGTGGCTTTGCTGGGGCAGATGCGGCAGGAGCGGCTGGACGAGCTGGCGGAGGATCCCGGCTTTTTGGCCCAGTTGGAACGGGCCAGCCAACAGCTCCAGAGCTACCTGCAGGAAGACACCTGGTACCGCAAGTATCGCTCGGCCCAAGCGGTGGAAGGGGAGTGCTACGCCTATTTTTCAGCCGAGTTTGGTCTGGCCGATTGTCTGCCCATCTACTCAGGGGGCCTGGGGGTTTTGGCCGGGGATCACCTCAAGGCGGCCAGCGACCTGGGCCTGCCGCTGGTGGGGGTGGGCCTGCTCTACCAAAAGGGATATTTTCGCCAGTACCTCAACCCCGACGGCTGGCAGCAGGAGCGCTACCCTGTGAACGATTTCTTCAACATGCCCCTGGAGCTGCAGCGGGATGCGGAGGGCCGCGAGATTCGCATTGAGGTGGACTACCCCAAGCGCAAGGTGTTTGCCCGCATCTGGAAGGCGATGGTGGGGCGGGTGCCTCTGTATCTTTTGGACACCAACATCGAGCCCAACAGCCAGTACGACCAAGACATCACCGATGAGCTGTACGGCGGCGACCAGGACGTGCGCATCCACCAGGAGATCATGCTGGGCATCGGCGGCGTGCGGGCTTTGCGCGCCCTTGGCATCCATCCCACCGTCTACCACATGAACGAGGGGCACTCGGCTTTTTTGGCCGTGGAGCGCATCCGCCTGTTGATGCTGGAGCAGGGGCTGAGCTTTGAAGAGGCTTGGCAGGTGGCCAAGTCCAGCCAGATGTTTACCACCCACACGCCGGTACCCGCCGGGATCGACCTCTTCCCGCCGGACAAAATCGACTACTACCTCGGCTTCTACTACAGCCAGATGGGCCTGAGCCGGGAGCGCTTTTTGGCCCTGGGCCGCGAAAACACCGGCGACTTCCAGTCCCCCTTCAGCATGGCGGTGCTGGCCATCAACATGGCCTCGTTTGTCAACGGCGTCAGCAAGCTGCACGGGGCGGTCTCGCGCAAGATGTTCAGCCGGCTATGGCCCGGGATCCCGCTGGAGGAGGTGCCGATTACCTCCATCACCAACGGGGTGCATGTCCGCACCTGGGTGGGGGAAGAGAACCAAGCCCTCTACGATCGCTACCTGGGGCCGGATTGGGCGGAGGCTCCCCCCACCGATCCTCTTTGGCAAAAGGTGGATCGGATCCCGGATGGGGAACTGTGGCGGGCCCACGAGCGCAGCCGCTCCCGCTTGATCACCTTCACCCGCGAGCGCCTGGTGGAACAACTGCAAAAGCGGGCCGCCTCGGCAGTGGAGATTCAGCGAGCCTCCGAGGCCCTCAACCCAGAGGTGCTCACCATTGGCTTTGCCCGCCGCTTTGCCACCTACAAGCGGGCCACCCTCTTGCTCCACAACCTGGAACGGCTCAAGGCCTTGCTCAACCATCCCCAGTACCCGATGCAGTTTATCTTTGCCGGCAAGGCCCACCCCCGCGATACAGCCGGCAAAGAGTTGATCCGCCAGATCGTGCAGGTGTCGCGCCAGCCGGAGTTTCGCCAGCACTTAGTTTTCATCGAGGACTACGACATGTACATCACCAGCCTGATGGTGGCCGGCGTGGATGTGTGGCTGAACAACCCCTTGCGCCCTCGCGAGGCCAGCGGCACCAGCGGCATGAAGGCGGCGGCCAACGGTGGACAGAACCTGAGCATTTTGGATGGCTGGTGGGATGAGGCCGATTACTACCAGACCGGCTGGCCCATTGGCCGCGGCGAGGAATACGAGGATCGCGCCTACCAAGATGAGGTGGAGTCGAATGCCCTCTACGACCTGCTGGAACAAGAGGTTGCCCCTCTCTTTTACCAGCGCGGCAGCGATGGCCTGCCCCACGCCTGGATTCAGCGCATGAAGCAGGCGATTCGGCTCAACTGCCCCCGCTTCAGCACGCAGCGCATGGTGCTGGAGTATGCCGAGCGGGCCTACATCCCCCTCAGCAACTACTTTGACCGCATGCGCCGCGACAATTTCGAGTCGGCTCGCCAGTTCACCCGCTGGCGCAATCATTTGCAGGAGAACTGGTACAACATTCGGGTCCTCAATGTCCAGATTGAAACCCCGAAGAAAGCTTCCGCCGCCGGCCTCCCCTCGGCGCAAGATGACCAAGTGGTGATGGCCCGGGATCCCCTTACGGTGACTGTCGAGGTGCGGCTGGGATCCCTGCAGCCGCAGGATGTGATCGTCCAGGCCTACCAGGGGCCGGTGGACGACAACGGCCAGATCCAGAACGGCCAGGCAACTCCCCTGCGCTACGTGGAGACGATGGAGGATCGCGCCATCTTCTCCGGCCAGATTCGCTACGAGGCCAGCGGCCTACAGGGGCTGGCCATCCGCTTGTTGCCCTTTCACCCCGATATGCACGATCCCTATGAGCTGCGGCTGATGCTCTGGGCCTAGAATTCCCATTCCACCCAATAAGGAAACAGCAGGGATCCCCTTCCTTCTTATCTCGATCCAGCCTGAACGAAGAGAGATCCCCTAGGTTCGTAAAGCCCTGAGGTTCTGCTGACTTTGCTAAGCAACGCCCCCACGCTCTGCACTGGTTGGGTCTTCCACAGTACTAGGTGCTTGCTAAGGCCTCCGGCTCCCTGGCGCGATGGGAGAGCAACTAAAGCTGCCTTCGGGCTCTTCCGCCCCGCAGTGCGGGGCCACCAAGCTATCCCCCTGTGTTTCTCGCTGCCCAATCAGGCAGAATCAGAAAAACAGATTCAAACGGCTCCGGGTTGATGCCATGCTCAAAGCCCACGACTCTGCCGGTTTGCGCCTGTTGGTCGCGGCTGCCCTGCTGTTGGGGGGCCTGGCCAGTTGGCGGCAGGATCGCCTCTTGGCGGTGATGGGTCTGGCCAGTGCGGCAGCCATTTCTGCCTTTACCCGCCCCGCCATCTTGGCCTACAACCGCGGTCGCGAGCGGTGGCTGAACCGGGATCTGATAGGGGCCGTCGAGCAGCTCAACCTGGCGCTGCAACAGGATCCCCATTTGACCAACGCCCACCTCCTGCGGGGCCAAGCTTACCTCGAACTCGGCCAGCTTCCCCAGGCGCTGGCGGACTTCGACCAGGCCACCCGGTTGGCCCCGCGCCGGCCAGAACCTTACCTTTACCGCGGCCTGATTCGCCAGTCGCAAGGGGATCTGCAGGGGGCAACGGCGGAGTTGACCGAGCTGGTGCGCCTACACCCCAACGCCCCCCACCACCTCCGCTTGGCCAACCTGCTTATGCAACAGGGATCCCTGTCTTCAGCTCTAACTCACCTGGACGAGGCCATTCGTCGGGATCCCACCTCGGCGCCCGCCTATGCCTGCCGCGCTACGGTGTACGGCTACCTGGGCGAATGGGAGGCGGCTTTGTCCGATTGGTCGCAGGCCATCCGCTGGGATCCCTCTCCGGCCCATTACTATCGGCGGGGCGTTGCCTATGCTTGGGCCGATCGCTATGGCGAGGCCGTTGCCGACCTCAGCCGCAGCCTAGAAATAGAACCGCAGCAGCCCAACGCCCTTTACAGCAGGGGCAACCTTCTCTATGCGCTGGGGGAGATCAAAGCGGCTTTGGACGACTACGAGCGGGCTTTTCGCCGGGAAGCGGACATAAACTGCATCGACCGCTCCGACGAGTACGGCCTGTACGAACGGGGGCTGGCCTACTGGAACATGGGGGATAGAGAGACAGCTCTCTTTGATTTGCAGGCGGCCCTGCAGCTCAGCCGTCAACGTCGCAATCTGGCTTTGGAGCAGCGGGTGCGCCGGTCTTTGCCGCGACTGAGCGATCCAGACGGGGATCCTGGCTCTCCTCGGACGTAGGGGCCAGCTCCGGAACCCCCGACAGCGGCTGGCCGGGTTTTCTGCTCCTGTAGCAGGGGGGGTTGAGGCCAAAGCAGTAGCCGACATTACGCACTGTCTGGATCAAGCTGGGCTGGCGCGGATCCCGTTCCAGCTTTTTGCGCAACGAGAGGATGTGGGTATCAACGGTGCGGGGGTTATCGGTGGAATCCGGCCACGCTCGCTCCAGCAGTTCCAGCCGAGAGACGGGATCCCCGTCTGCCTGCACCAGCACCATCAGCAGGCTGAACTCCTGAGGCGTGAGGTCGATCCCTTCCCCGGCCAAGGTGACGCGCCGTTGCACCAGGTCGATTTTGAGATCCCCATACTGCAGAAAAGTGGGAGGGATACGGCGACGCAGCCGGCGGGTCAGGGCCTGAATATGGGCGTCTAACAGGGGCAGGCTGAGGGGCTTGGTGAGGTAAGCGTCGGCCCCGGCTTCCAGCCCGGTGATGATGTCGGCTTCGGATCCCCGCTGGGAGAGCAGCAAAATCAGCAGATCGCACTGGCGATGAGCCCAGCGGCACAATTGCAGGCCGCCGCGGTTGGACAGCTCTGCATCCAAAATCAGCAGGTGGATGGGCTGCTGCTGCAGCAGGGTTTTAGCCTGGCGGATGGTCTCTGCTTGCCAAACTGGGTGCCCCGCCTGTTGCAAGTGCCAACCCAGCAAGCTGCGCAGATGGGGGTTGCCTTCTGCCAGCAAGATGTGCAAGGGTTGCATGGCTGTCCGGTTGGGATCCCGCCCACATCATAGACAACCGCGGGTCGTCTTCGGGCAATGCTGTTCTGGCATGTAGGGTATATAGATTGGACAATCTTCCACCCAGACCATGGTCGCTTCCCCACCTCCCATCTCCGAACGTAAGCAGGATCACCTGGACATTGTTCTGCAGCAGGACGTAGCCGCCAAAGGGATCCGCACCGGCTTTGAGCGGTTTTTCTTTGAGCATGTAGCTTTGCCGGAGCTGCTGTTGCCGGAGATCGATCTCAGTTGCCAGTTTCTGGGAAAACGCCTGCAGGCTCCCCTCCTCATCAGCAGCATGACTGGGGGGACGGACACAGCCCGCGAGCTCAACCTGCAACTGGCCAGCGCCGCTCAAGAATTGGGCATCGCCATGGGGGTGGGATCCCAGCGGGCCGCTTTGGAACACCCGGAGCTGGCCCGGACTTACCAGGTGCGCCAAGTGGCCCCGGATATTCTGCTGCTGGCCAACCTGGGTGCTGTTCAGCTCAACTATGGCTATGGGCTGGAGCAGGCGCGACGGGCGGTGGAGATGATCGAGGCGGATGCGCTGATTTTGCACCTCAATCCTCTCCAAGAGGCGGTTCAGCCCCAGGGGGATCCCGACTGGCGCGGGTTGTACGGCCGCATCGAACGCTTGGTGGCCCAACTGCCGGTGCCGGTGCTGGTCAAGGAAGTGGGCAATGGCCTCAGTGCCAAGGTGGCCCAGCGGCTGGCCGACTGCGGCGTGGCAGCCCTGGATGTGGCGGGGGCGGGCGGCACCAGTTGGAGCGAGGTGGAGGCCCATCGCCAAACAGAGGCCTTCAAGAAACGCATTGCCCACAGCTTCAGGGATTGGGGGATCCCAACTGCGTTGGCCCTGCTGGAAATTCGTCGCTTGCTGCCGGATTTACCCCTGGTGGCCAGCGGCGGCATCCGCAACGGCATCGACGTGGCCAAAGCCATCCGCCTGGGGGCCGATGTGGTGGGCATGGCCGCCCCCGCTTTACACGCCGTCTCCCAAGGACAAGCGCAGGCAGTGGTGGATACCTTTCGCGCCGTGATCGAGGAGCTGAGGATCGCAGCCTTCTGCACCGGATCCGCCAACTTGGCCCGGCTGCGGCAAGCGACCCTGCGGCGGCAGGATACTTGGGATCCCTTGTAGCGTTGACCAGAATCCCACCGATCCCCCGGCTCCTCTCCCAAACGGAGAGAGAAAGGAAGTTGCTAATGGGTTTTCTCCGGCGCCGATTCCCCTACCACGACCACCGCTCCCATGTCCCCCAGCAGGCGCGACTGGTTGCGCAATAGCCCCAGCAAGTTAAGCCGGTTGGCCCGCCGCAGGGGATCCGGATCCATCACCAAGACCGCCTCAAAAAACCGCGCTACCTGCGGAGCAGCCGCTTGCAGAGCTTCCACCAAGGGGACGAGGTCTCCCCGCAAGGCCGGCTCCACCCCTAGGTGGTAAACCCTCTGGCAGGCTTCGTACAGCTCCCGTTCTGCTGCCTCCTGCAACTGGCCGGGATCCACAGCGGCTGCCGGATCCACCACGGCGTAGTCTAAGTCCCCTTGGGCTGCCAGGCGGGCACAGCGATTGAGGGTGGGATAGAGATCCGCCAATTCTCCGGTAGCCCGCAAATGTTGCAGATACTCGGCCCGCAGCAAGGTCAAAGGCAGGTTGCTCAGGGCCCGCAAGGTCAGTTCCGATTTCTGCGGATCCTCTGTCTGCACGGATTCAGGATCCCCGACCACGGCTCTGACCAAGTCATAGTCGATTCGCTTTTCTTCCTGCAAAAGGGTTTGCAGCCGCTGGGCGAGAAACTCCTGCAACGCTTTTAAGGTCTTTTCATCTCCCGCTGCGTAGTCCTGCACCACCCTTTGCAGCAGGGAGTTGAAGTCAAAGCTCCAGCCGGCCTCCCAGGCAACCAGCACCAGGCTGTTGGCGGCCCGCCGCAGGGCAAAGCGATCCGAAGAACCACTGGGGATCCGCCCCAAGCGAAACATGCCCACCAGAGTGTCCAGGCGATCTGCCCAGCCCACCACCCGCCCGGTTAAAGAGGTGGGCAGAGCCTCCCCCGCCCCCAGAGGCCAGTAGTGTTGCTCGATCCCCTCAGCCACCGCCTCCGGTTCCCCATCCTGCCGGGCGTAGTCGGCCCCCATGATCCCCTGCAGCTCCGGGAACTCGTACACCATCTGGGTCACCAGATCCGCCTTGCACAGTTGGGCCGTGCGATCCACCAGCGCCTGCTCCTGGGGATCCAAATTCAAGGCAGCGGCGATGAGACGGCTGATGTGGCGGATGCGCTCCACCTTATCCCGCATCGATCCCAGCCCCTCGGCAAAGGCGACTGCCTGCAGCCGCTCCACCCGCTCCGCCAAGGGGATCCGCCGATCCTCTTCGTAGAAAAAGCGGGCATCGGCCAAGCGTGCCCGCACCACCCGGCTGTTGCCCGCCGCGATCCGCTCCGACTGCTCAGGATCACCATTGGAAATGGTGATGAAATAGGGCAGCAATTTCTGGGGATCCCGGCCATCCCGTACCGGGAAGTAGCGCTGGTGGGTGATCATCACCGTCTCGATCACCGCAGGGGGCAATCGCAAAAACTCCGGCTCAAAGCGCCCCAGAACTGCTGTTGGCCACTCCACCAACTGCACCACCTCTTGCAGCAGAGAAGGGGGGATCTGGGCGCGGCCGCTCACCTGCTTGGCCAGCTTGGTCACCTCCGCCTGGATATGGGCCGCCCGTGTTGCCGGATCGGGACTGACCCCGACCTCTTGCATTTGCCGGACATAGCTCTCGGCCCGCTCCAAAACAAGCCGCTGGGATCCCAAAATGCGGTGCCCCCGACTCACCCGCCCGGCCACTAAGCCTGGCAGAGGATTGCCCTCAGGGGTAGGCCAGAGCAAAGGCAGTACTTGATCGTCCCAGAGGGAAACCAGCCAGCGGATGGGACGGGGAAACTTCAAGTCTCCATAGCCCCAGCGCATCAGCCGTTCGCCGCTCAAGCTGGTGATCCAAGTGGGCGCCAATTCCTGGAGCACCGCTGCTGTCGGTCGACCCCGCACCCGCTGCACGGCAAAGACAAAGGATCCCTTGCCCACCTGCCGGATTTCCAGGCTACCGGGATCCACTCCTTGTTTTTGGGCAAACTTTTCCCCTGCCGGGGTGAGCCGGCCGTCTTGGTAGGCCACCTGAGCCGGCGGCCCCTTCACCTCTAGGACGCGATCCGGCTGCTGGGTGGGCAACCCCTGCAACAGAACCGCCAGGCGGCGTGGCGTGCCGAAAAGCTGCATCTCCTCGGCCTGCAGATGGGCTTCTGCCAAAGAGGCCGGGATCCCGGTTTTCCATTGCTCTAGGGCTGAATCCACAAAACTGGCCGGCAGCTCCTCACAGCCGACTTCTAGCAAATAGGCAACCATACCCCTATGCTCTTAGCGACATCCCCCCTGGGGATCCCAGTTTATCAGGGGAGCCGGGGCGGCGTTCACACAAGCGCTCTAACCCGCCATCAGTACCAAGTGGGATCCCCTGCTGCCAGAACGCCCTCCTGCGGACGTGCCGGGGAGGCAGCAGGCAGATGCACCACAAGGATGGAAAGGCTAGGCCGGTTGCGGGCAATGGTCTCCGGCTCTCGGCTCAGACGGGAGCGGCTGCGGGCTCCGCTGGGGATCAACATCAACACATCTCCCGGCTGCAGCGCTTTGAGCACCTCGGCCACCAGCCCTCCTTGCACCCGTTGGAGCGGCAGATGGGCGTAGCTTTCCGCCACCAGGGCCGGGGAGCGCTCCCGTGGCGGTCGGGTTTGCACCAAAAGAATCTGCAGCGCCGCCTTCAATTCCTCGGCCAGCGTCTGCGCCAGCCCAATCGTCTGCTGCAGGGATCCAGAAGACACTTCCAACTCTGGGGCTGCCAAAAGGATGCGCCGCGTCGTCTCAATCGGGACAGGAAACCGCGTAATCAACACCGGGATCCCCACCTGCCGCACCACTGCGTCGATGACACTGCCGAAGAAATTCTCCGCATAGGTGGAGTAGCCCTTCCAGCCCAGGATTACCAAGGTAGCCTGCCGTTCCGCTGCCGAGCGAACGATCCCTTTTTCCACCGAATCATCCACCCGGCGAATCGGCTCCACTCGGGCCACGGCGCTGTGGGCCAAAGCTTCGGCAAAGGACAGCAACTGTTCCTGCCGAGAAAGGGCCGCGGGCGAGATCCCAGCCCGGTCAGACAAAACGTGCAGCGGCAGCAACGTCCCCCCTTCTTTTTTGACCAAAATCAAAGCCAACTGCAGCAGGTTGCTTTCGGTATCGGGGTTGGCGACCGGCACCAGGACGCGGGATCCCCAGGCTGGCTGGGGCAGGTTACCAGCTTCTGCCGCCACCTCTGCAGGCTGGATTTGCTCGCCCCAGCGGGCCACGATCCAAGGCGAGGCAATGCAGGTGATCAGGATCATGGCGATGGTGCCGTTTACCGTCAGCTCATCCACCAACTCCACGTTAAAGGCCACCGTGATCGCCGCCAAAGTAGCCGCCGCCTGGGCCACCGACAGGCCGAACATGACCATGGCGCTGGCCAAGCGCCAGCCGAACAGTTGGGCCGGGATCCAAGCCGCCAAAAACTTGCTCACCACCTCCGCTGCGATCATCACCCCGCCCACCAGCAGCGTGCGCGGCTCGCCCAAGAGAATGCCGGGGTTGATCAGCATTCCCACCGAGATCAAGAAAAACGGCACAAACAACGTGTTGCCGATAAACTGAATCCGGTTCATGAGGGGGCTGAGCTGGGGGATGATGGGGGTGATGGCCGTCCCGGCCAAAAAGGCGCCCACCACCGGCTCAATGCCGATCAACCCTGCTCCGTAGGCCACCACAAACAGGGTAGCGATCACAAAAGTAAACTCTGCCCCCTCGTCGTGGCCGAAGCGCCGGAAAAACCAACCGCCCAGCTTGGGCACCCCCCAGAGAGTGGCAAAGGTGTAGAGGGCAATCGAGGGGATCAGCGTCAGCCAAAATTGCAGCGTCAGCCCGCCTTGGTGGGCGCGCACCACCACCGCCAGCACCAACAACGCCAAGACATTGGTAATTAGCGTCGCCCCCAAGGTGGCTGTCACCGTCTGCAGGCGCATCAGGCCCAACTTGGAGACGATCGGCAGGGCAATGAGGGTATGGGAGGCAAAACACGAAGCCACCAGCACCGCCGCCAGAAAGCCATACCCCAAAGCCAGCATGGCCGTCGTGCCGATCACCATTGGCAATAGAAAGGTGAGCACCCCAAAGACGCTGGCCTTCCAGGCATTCAGCTTCAGATCCTCCAGGCTGGTCTCCAGCCCGGCCATGAACATGAGAAACAGCAGCCCCACGGTGCCCAGCAGGACGATGGTCTCATCCCGCTGCAAGATGCCCAAGCCGTAGGGCCCCACCACCAAGCCGGCCAGGATCAGGCCGATGATCCCCGGCAGGCGCAGCCGCTCAAACAGCAACGGCGCCACCAGCATGATCGTCAGGATGATCAGGAACACCAGAACCGGGTTTTTTACCGGGCCGAGCATGGCCAGAGGGATCCCTGAAATTGGCAGCCAGTTAGCCAGCATAGATACCCGACAGACAGCAACCCGCAGACTCGGCAAAGCGCCCGCCTGAGTTTATCAGATTCATCCAGATCCAGATAGCTCTCCATGGCCCACAGCCTTCGTCCAGTCTTCAATCTCCGCCAGGGCGTTTAACAAGCATTCAAAATATATCAAGAACACGCTGGGAATGAAGACAGCCTGGCGGTGGCGCCCGCAAAGAGGCGAGAGAAACTTTCGAGAAACACACATTAAAATCGGAGGGTACATGCTCTTGGGCCGCTTATGAACCAGCTTGCTCCTGGAAAAGTGATCGGTCAGCGCTATCAACTGGTTCAGAACATTGCGGCAGGGGGCATGGGGCAGGTGTTCAAGGCTGTGGATACCCGCCTGTTCAATCGTCCGGTGGCGGTGAAGCTGTTGCACCAAAACTTGGCAGGCGATGAAAACACCTGCCGTCACTTGCTCAAGCGCTTTCAGCAGGAAATTCGCATCAGTACCCTGCTGGGGGAGCACCCGGCCATTGTCAAGGTGCTGGATTACGGTCTGGAGAACAACCAACCTTATTTGGTGATGGAATACCTGACGGGGCGCAGCTTGGGAGAACTGATGCTCAAGCACCCGCTGCTGCCCCCTCAGCAGGTGGTGAAGATCGCCCGCCAAGTGTGTGCCGGTCTCTACTATGCCCACAATTTGGAGACCGAGCAAGATGGCCACCTCATCAAAGGAGTGATCCATCGCGACATCAAGCCCAGCAATCTCTTTGTTTTGAAAGATGAGACCCTGGGAGAGACGGTCAAGATCCTGGATTTTGGCATCGCCAAGTTGCTCAGCGACGTTTCTTTGGCCCTCAGCACCCAAACCACCGGCTTTTTGGGGACGGTGCGCTACGCCTCTCCCGAGCAGGTGCGCGGCGAGGAATTGGATCCCCGCTCCGACATCTACTCGTTCGGCGTGGTGCTCTACCGCATGCTGACCGGGCAACACCCCCTACAGCCCAAGACCGATTCTTTTCCCGGTTGGTACGAGGCCCACAATTACCAACAGCCTCGGCCCTTCGACCGCTCCCAGTTGCCTCATGAGATCCCGCCGGCGCTGGAGGAAGTGGTGCTTGCTTGTCTGGCCAAAGACCCCGGCCAGCGGCCCCAGACCATGAGGCTCCTCAGCGACCAATTGGAGAGATCCCTGCAATCCCACAACAGCGCCGGATCTTCCCTCACGCCCCCTCCAACAACCTCGCCGTTTTCCGAGCGCACCCTGGCAGCCATCGATGATTGGGAAGGCGCCCAGCCGGACTCCAGGGACAGGCAGATCCCCCTCTGGGGAGGGATAGCTCTTTTTGCCGCCATTGCCGGGAGCACTTTTTGGGGCCTGCGTCTGCTTTTGAATCCGGGTACAGACATTCAGAGACCGCCTGCTGTTCCTTTGCCCTCTGACACCGATGAGCGGGAGGCCGGCCCAGATCCACTGCTGGACTGGCTGCTGCGGGATGGTGAGCCAGTGTTTGAAGATGATCCTGATCCGGTTCGGGAGAACCCTCAACCCGAACCCACGCCCACATCGCCACCCACCCCAGCACCCCAGCCCACTTCACCGCCACCCACCCCTGCGCCTCCGCCCGTTGCAGCGCCGGCCCCCCCGCCCACTCCCATTCCCAGCACCCCCCTGCCGCCCCAGCCGGTCAATCGCCCCCTCTTTCCCCCCATCAACCGGGCCGCTCCTCCTGCTGCTGCCTTTCCCACCCCTGCCCAAAACCCTACGCCCAGCTTCCTACAACGCCTGCGCGAAGAGCGGGAACGCTTGGGGAAGGACTAAGCCGAAAAAAAGGGATCCCTGAGGATCCCCTGGCAAAGAGCTGGGCAAGGCTAGTCCTCGATGGGATCCCCCGTCAGAGGATCCCAGAAGAGGGTCAGTCAGGCGGCTGCCAGCCGGGCATTGGCGGCATCCCAGTTCACCAGGTGTTCCAGGTAGGCGCTGATGAAGTCGGGACGCCGGTTTTGGTAGTCCAGGTAGTAGGCGTGCTCCCACACATCCAGGGTGAGCAAGGGCACTTGGCCGTGCACCAGCGGGTTTTCGGCGTTGGGGGTTTTGGTGACCTTGAGGGTGCCGTTGTCCAGCACTAGCCAAGCCCAGCCGCTGCCAAACTGGGTGGCCGCCGCCGTTTTGAAGGCTTCCACAAACTTGTCGTAGCCGCCCAGGTCGGCGTTGATCTTGTCGGCGATGGGCCCCGTCGGCGCGCCGCCCCCACCCGGCTTCATGGATTCCCAGAAGAAGGTGTGGTTCCAGACTTGGGCAGCATTGTTGAAGATGCCCACTTTGTCGGGATCCCCAAACGTGGTCTTGATAATTTCTTCCAGGGACTTATTGGCCAGATCGGTGCCCTCGATCAGCTTGTTCAGGTTGGCCACGTAGGCGGCGTGGTGCTTGCCGTGGTGGTAGGAGAAGGTTTCCGCCGACATATAGGGCTTGAGGGCGTCGGCAGGGTAGGGCAGAGCTGGGAGTTCAAAAGCCATAATCGTCTGTCCTCTGTGTCTTGTGCAAGGAATGCAAGAAAGAACGCGGCCAAGGCTAAGGGTAAACCAGACAAAGGCGTTACCTTTCTTTGCAGTCTTAGTGTAACTCAGAACGATTACGCTTTGGGATCCCCTGGGCCCTTCGATGACCGGGGGCTAACGGGATCCCTGCCGCAGCAACTCGATCAGCAGGGGGGCGACATCCCGCAGCAGCGGGATCAAAACCGCTGTGATGGCGGCGATGGTAACCACATTGCGGGTGAAGTTGAGGGTGTCGCGGCTGAGCTGGAAAAACCGCTCGTCCCAGCGTTTGACCTCGGCTTCCAGACGTTCTTCTGCCTTAGCGACGCGCTCCTCGGCGTTGGCGATGCGTTCCTCAGCTCTGGCGATGCGCTCTTCGGTGCCGGCAACGGTCTGCAGCAGCTCTTGGTTTTGCCGGGCCAGTTGGGCGATGGCTTGAGCGTTGGCCTCGACGGTGCGCTCGATGCGCGCCAGCCGCTCCTCGCTATTGCTCATGGTCTCCTTCTCGGGGGGAGAAATTGATGGGGGCTGGGGAAGTCTTGGGGTGGGATCCCTTGCAGGGCCTCGGCCATGAAGCGCTTCCAGGTGGGGGCGACAAAAGCGCCCCCTGCCGTGCCGGGCAGCATGGGGGAGTTGTTGTCGTTGCCGATCCAAATGGCGGTGGACAGTTGCGGCACATAGCCGATAAACCAGGCGTCGCGAAAGTCGGAGGTGGTGCCGGTTTTGCCTGCTACCGGTCGCCCATCGTCCAGACGGGCCGCGGTCCCGGTGCCCTGGGTCACCACCCCCTTGAGGATCTGGTTGAGGGTAGCCACCGCCCAGGGATCCAAAACCTGCTGCGGCTGGGGCTTGGCCTCGAAGAGAATCTGACCGTTGCGATCCACCACCTGGGCCAAGAAGGTTGGCTCCACCCGGTAGCCGCCATTGGCAAACACCGCATAGCTGGCCGCCATCTCCAGGGGGCTGATGCTGGCCGAGCCCAGGGCCGTGGCCAGGTTGGGGAACATCTCGGCGCTGATGCCCGTGGCCTGGGCTGCCGCGATGACGTTGCGGATCCCAACCTCATCTGCCAGCTTGACGGTGGGCACGTTGCGGGAGAGCTCCAAGGCGCGGGCAAAAGTGAGGGGGCCGTAAAAGGTGTTGTCGTAGTTTTTCGGGCTGTAGGGGGGCGAGCCGGGATAGGTGACAGGGGTGTCTTCCAGGATACTGCCAGGAGAATACCGCCCGCTGGCCAGGGCCGCGTAGTACACGTAGGGCTTGAAGGTGGATCCCGTTTGGCGAAAAGCCTGGGTGGCGCGGTTAAATTGGCCCCGCTGGGCGTTGATGCCGCCCACAAGGGCCTTGACATAGCCGGTACGGGGATCCACTGCCGCCAGGGCCATCTGGTCGGCTCGGCGAGCGGCTGCAATGCGGGGCCCATCTTCGTTGACAATGCGCTCTGCCAAGCGTTGCAGCCGCAGGTCGATGGTGGCCTGCACCCGCAGCCCCCCCTGGAGAATTGCCTGCTCGCCATAGCGACGCCGCAGCTCGGCTTCGATGACGTCGGTGACCGCCGGGGCGTTGCTCTGGAAGGAGGTGATGCGGCCCAAGGTCAATTCTTGCTCGCGGGCTGCCTGGGCTTCTTCCGGGGTAATCCACTTCAGCTCCACCAGGCGATCCAGCACCAGCCGCTGCCGGCGTTTGGCTCCCTCCAGGTTACGGAAGGGGCTGAGGGTCTCTGGAGCCGGCAGGATCCCGGCCAACATCGCCGCTTCCGCCAAGTTTAGCTCTGCCGCATCTTTGTTGAAGTAGCTGCGGGCCGCCGCCTGGATGCCGTAGAGGTTGTGCCCCCAGTACACCTGGTTGAGGTACATCTCCAGGATCTCGTCTTTGGTAAAGACCTGCTCCAGCCGCACCGCCAGCACGACCTCGGCTACTTTGCGGCTGAGGGTGCGCTCCGGCCTCAAAAACAGGTTCTTCACCAGTTGCATCGTCAGGGTGGAGCCGCCTCCCGCTGAGCCCAAGCCCCCCTCAACGCTGCCCAGAAGGGCCCGGCCCAAGCTGACCGGGTTGATGCCGGGGTGGGTGTAGAAGTGGCTATCTTCAATGGCCAGCAGCGCCTTTTTCATCTCCGGCGAGACCTCGTCCAGCGAGATCACCTCCCGGTTGGCTTCCCCATGCAAGCTGGCAATCGGCTCGCCGCGAATATCGACAATGTGGGTGGTGGCCACCGGCACGTAGTCCCGCAGTTGGTGTACATCCGGCAGGTTGCGGAAGCTGATGGCCAACCCCATCAAGCCGGCGGCCGTCGCCGTAGATCCCAACAGCAGGGATCCCAGCAACAGATTGCCCACCGTGGCGGCAACCTGAGCCCTCCAGGAGGGGCGGGTGGGTGGGGCCGCGCCGGCGTACTCACCATACCCCAAGCGGGGGGAGAGATGGCCGCGAGCCCCCGAGCGTCTGCGACCGTAGGTCACGTCAAAAACTCCGTCACTTCAGCGTTGCGGAGCGACCGCAAGTCTGACCCATTATAGGGCGGTGCTTCTTGGGCCGGCAGGGGATCCTTTCTGGGTGGGGCGAAGCCGGGTGGGTGGATAGGCTTAAAATGGCTCATGGTGCACCTCGATCCAAGGGATGGAATCAACTCTAGGGACATCGCCAACTGCCCTCTCGTCGGCCCCAAGGGATCCCTGCATCGCCGAGATCGCCCAGCGGGGGGTGGCCGAGATCTTCCCGGGGGGGGCGGCAGCTCTGGAAGAGCGCTTGGCCACAACGGATCGCCCTTTGCGGGTCAAGCTGGGCATCGATCCGACGCGGCCAGATCTGCACCTGGGCCACGCGGTGGTCTTGCGCAAGTTGCGGCAGTTTCAGGATGCCGGCCACGTGGCCATTTTGCTCATTGGGGATTTTACGGCGCTGGTGGGGGATCCCACTGGCCAGTCGGAGGCGCGTCCCCGCCTGACGCCGGCAGAAGTGGAAGAAAACGCCCGCACCTATCTGGAGCAGGCTGGCAAGATTTTGGACTTTGCGACCCCTGGCCGGCTGGAGGTGCGCCGCAACAGCGAGTGGCTGGCCCGCCTCACCCTCAGCGAGCTAATCGAGCTGCAGGCCCAGATGACGGTGGGGCAGATGTTGGCCAAAGAAGACTTTGCCCAGCGCTACCAAGCTGGAACACCGGTGTACTTGCACGAATTCCTCTACCCCCTCCTGCAGGGCTACGACTCGGTGGCCCTGGCAGCCGACGTGGAGCTGGGGGGAACCGACCAGCGCTTTAACCTCCTGGTTGGCCGAGAGCTGCAGCTTTGGAAAGGCCAAACCCCGCAGTTTTGCCTGACGGTGCCGCTTCTGGAGGGCTTGGATGGCTACCAGAAAATGTCCAAGTCCAAAAACAACTACGTGGGCCTGACCGAGGATCCCCTCACCATGTACTCCAAGCTGGAGAAGGTGCCGGATCACCTGGTGGAGCGGTATTTTGAGTTGCTCACGGCGGTGCCCCCCTCAGAGCTGCCGGCAGATCCCCGTCAGCGCCAGATTCTCCTAGCCAAAACTCTGGTGGCCCAATTTCACTCCCCTGAAGCGGCAGAAGAGGCGCAGCGCACCGCCCAAGCCCTGGTGTTGCAAGGCAATCTCGTCGAGACGGGATCCATCCCCACCTTTGCCGTCGAGGGCTTGTCTTACCCGGCAAAACTCAGCTACATCCTGCGCGAGTCCGGCCTGTGCAAGAGCGCCGCCGAGGCCCGTCGGCAAATCCAAGGAGGCGCCGTGCGGCTGGACGGACAAAAAGTGGAGGATCCCGACTTGGAGTTTGCCAACGCTTCTGACCTGGTCGGGCGGGTTCTCCAGGTGGGCAAGAAGGCCTTCCGCCGCTTGGTGGTGGGCCCAGAGTAGTCAGCCCCCAACCCCTCTCCCTTGATGAGACCGGGAAGGGGGGATCAACCATTAACGGGTGGGGGTGGGCTTGAAACCGAGCCCGGCTTTTTTCTGCTTGGTCTTGGCTGGGGGATTGAACAGCGGTGAAGCCAACAAGGTTTGCGGGAAAACGGGCTCCGCCTTGGGCCGGATCGATCTCGCCTCCGCCACAGCTTCAGCGAGCTTCTGCCGCACCAGCTCTTGGGTCTCCAAGATATTGGGATCCGCCGCCCATTCCGGGGCTTCCCTGACCGGATCGTCTTCGGAAGTAAATTCCAAGTCGTAAACCGCGTTGCGGTAATCGGGGCTGAAGCACTCCCAGGCGCGCAAACTGTAGAAGTAGGGGAATAGCCGCACCATGCGCTCGATATCTAGGTGTGCTGCAAAGCAACAAAAAGCCTCTTCTTCAGAGACCGGAAATGGCGCGTAGTGCTCGGAAACAAACCACTGCAAAAACTTGCGCGCCTCCGGAACAACCTGCTCTGGGGCCATGGATCCCAGCGCCGCCGCGTTGAAGCAGTTGACCAAAAGGTGCTCCAGCAGCACGGCGTTGTACTCGGCAAAGCAGGTTTGCTCGCGGCTTTCTACCGGCTGCCAGGGCATATTGCCGTTGGCGGCGATAAACAGATGCACCAAGTCATGCGAGGGATTGGTTTGAATGGCGCCGTGCCCCTCCAGCTTGGCCCCGTCACAGCTAAAGATTTGGTACTGCGGGCTCCAGTAGAACTTCAGTTGCTTGGCCGCCATGTCCGACCGTCCTCCTCACCCAGAGGGATCCCTCTAGAGCTTACAACCGCAGGCGGGCTACAGGCACCTCTGCAGGGACAATCGCCGTCGCCCCTGCCCTGCCCCAAATGGAGACAGAGAAGGTTTCCTAGCCAAGGTTAAAGGAGAGCAATTAGCTTGCAGAAACGTCGTCGATAGAAGCAATCGACCCGAAAACAAGCTTATAGTGTACTTTCTTATACACTTGGGTTCTTTTCTCCGCGATGCTCCTGAGTTCTTCTCATGGTAGGTTTACGCTGCTGTCCTCAAGCTTGTCTGTGTTATCGGCTATATTCTTCAGGTTTCAACAATGCAGCTTAGCAGACCCCAAAACCGAGAAACTGGCTGGGCAATTGTCTTGATCCTGCTGGGGATCTCCATAACCGGCTGTGGCTCTTCCAGTAGCACAGGGATCGACCCTGCTTCTTTGGGATCCCAAACGCGCTTGACCTTCAACGGGGCTCTGACGCGCAGTTTCAGCACCACCCAGGGGGAGATGGAGTTCAACATTGCCCTCTTGCAAGCAGGGGATCCGCCTCAGCCGGTCACCCAGCTTTCTCCTGCCCAGGTCAGCTTGCAAGTTAACCGCGTAACCGATCTGCAAGGGATCCCGCAGTCAGCCACAGTAACTCTAAGCCCCACCCGCATCGAGAACCCTCGAGCTGAGCTGGCCCGTCAGCCTTTGCTCATGGCCATCCTCATGGACGGCTCCGGCAGCCTGTTGGTTTTGGATCCCCAGTCCCGTCGCTTCTTAGCTGTTTTTGGGCTTTTGGATCAATTTCGCACCACACCCTTGGATCTGGGGGCGGTGCTCCGTTTTGATAACCGAGGGGCCGGTTTTGGCGCTACGGCTCTCGGCCAGCCTTTACGCACGGCCCAACTGCTGCAAGACTTCACCAGCGACAAGCAACTGCTTAGGCGAGGGGTATTGCGGGCAAATCCCGGTGGGAACACCGCCTTGTATGACGCCACGGTGGAAGCCGGGCGTTTCTTAAGTGACTTTCGCCCCAATGAGACCTTCAACCGCCGCCTGGTGGTGTTTACCGACGGCATCGACAACGAGAGCACCCGCTCCATTGACCAGACCATTCGGGAGCTCACAACTCTGGCCCAAGAGCGGGGGCAGAAGCTGACCGTGTATGTAGTTGGGCTGGGCGTTGACTTAAACCTGCTGGAGCTCCAGCGACTGGCGGCGGCCACAGAAGGCACGTTTGTGCTGGCGCGGTTTGCCGAGGCTCTGGAAGCTCCCTTTGCCAATCTATTCCCTGCTGCTATTGGAGAGCACCGCCTGCAGGTGCGGGTACAAAGTAATGTTCCCCTACCTGCTGGCTCTTATCTTCTCAGCGGCGAACTGCGGGTCGAAAGAGAGGGAAGCCGTTTTGTGACATCCTTTAGCGACGCCGTTCTCACGGTGGGATCCCGCTAGAGCCCTTCTGCAAACCAACAACATCCGCAATTGAGAGCGAGGCATAGGCATATGTTTCGACGACTGGGCACATCCAGCAGATTTTGGCGACCGGCTGCGCTTGTCCTGGCTGCTGTGGTTACAGGCTCCCTCACTGTTTTGCTGAAAAGTTGCGGTAGTGGCGGCTCTGGCAATCCTGCTGGGGCGGGGTTGCCGACAAGGGATCCCGCTGCCGGCTCCGCGGCTGCCATCCTGGGGCTAGTCGTTGATCCCTTTGGTCAGCTTTGTGGCCCGGGATCCACGGCTACTCTTTGTGCAGGCGGGCCAGTCTTTTCGGCAGGCAACTCAGTTCAGCTAGTCGGCTTGAGCTCACGGGGAGAGATTTTGTTTCCCCCCTTGGCCACTGCCACCCTGGATAGCAACTTGCGCTTTACGATTCCCTTTTCTGGCTCGATCACGCAGCCGCCGGGGAAATTGGTTTCGGTGCAATCGAACCTCGTTGGGCAGGGACGGCAGGCCAGCCAGCCTACACCGCTGCGGGGATTTGTTTTCAGTGCAGCCGTCGATGTCTCTCCTTGGAGCGAGGCTCTCTATCGCATCTTGCTGCGGGAACGGGAGCGAGTGCCCTTCTCGAACTTGGCCCCCCCCGAGCTTAGGGATTTGGAGAACATTTTGTTGATCAGTGTGCCCCTTTCCAGAACTGCCCGTAACCTAGAGGAAATTATTGGCGATATCATTCAGCAAGCGGATCGGCTGAGTTTTAATGGACTGCGTTTTGTAGAGGATCTGATTCGAGTTTGCTATGCCCCGGAAGGCAATCAATCCGATCAACCCTGTCGGCTGCGGATCCCGGTGCCTACTCCGCCTCCAGTGCCCATTGAACCGCCGGCAACTCGGCCACCAGCTTCTCCTCTTGCTCCCGGAACTCCTTTGCCGGCAGCAACACCTTCTCCTGAGGCTCCTACCCTACCCATCGTCATCACCAATAGAGCTTCAGTCCGTCTATCATCTGGAACCTTAGTATTCAGTAACCCAGTTACAGTGAGAGTGGACAATTTGTAGCTGCTTCGCTTGGAATTGAGTCCTGTTTCTTTCTTTTTTGAAGACATTCCCTGAAAAAGCGAGGAGTGTTAGATGTTGACCTCAAGACCGTCTCCGCCCAACTCTAAGCAACCCGCCGGGCTACTGCAGATTCTCAGCCGTACTTTGGGATCCGTTTCCACAGCTTTGCTCATTTTGCTTTTGAGAGTGGGGAATGCCGACTCCGCTACATCAGGGAATATACTTCTGCAACACTCTGCTCAAGATGAGCTGGTCTTTATCGACCAAGCTTTGCCCGATCTGTCGATCTTGCTAGCAGGGATCCGACCTGGAACAGAGATTATTCTTTTGGATCCTAACAAAGACGGGATCCAGCAGATCGCCGAGGCGCTGCGAGGTCGAAAAGGTGTTAGAGCTTTGCACATTCTATCTCACGGGCAGGCGGGCTCAATACAGTTGGGCAAAAGCCTTCTCAGCCTAGAAAACCTATCCGAGTATGCAAGCTTGCTCTCGCAGTGGAAATCTAGCCTGGCTGATGATGCAGAGATCTTGATCTATGGCTGCGAAGTGGCATCTGGCTTAGAGGGAGAGCTTCTCATCAAGCAGCTAGCTCATCTAATAGGAGCTGATATTGCCGCTTCTACCAACCTTACAGGTTATGCTGGATACGATGCAGATTGGGTTCTAGAGGCTGCGACCAGCTCCATTACTACCCCCACAATTTTTGTGGAAGGCTCAGTGGAGCATCGTTACCACCATACCTTACAGGTTGGTGCCACGCCCACTCTGGATGCCAACTTTCTTTTAACAAACATCCAAGTAGGCACTAACAAGCTTTCTCTCATCGGCGCAACTAACCAAGTTATTTTAAGAAGAGTTGATAACGCAAACGCAACAGGATCTTGCAACGTTGTCTGGGTCGTCCCTCCCGACACGCCTAGCAGTCTAGGGATCACAACTATGGAAGATGCCCTACTAATTGATCCCCTAAATCCAGTTATCAAAGCGGGCACAGATAATATCTTTACGAATAAAGGTAGTGTTAACCTCAATAATATAGAGAGGGTAGATTTCATTACCCCAGGCGGCATAACTGCCCCTTCTGCTGGCCTAGATAAAATTGGCTTCCTTCTCTTAGATAGAGGTGGAAACGATCTATTCAAGATTGCTGCTATCACCAAGCTTGATCCCAACCCCATAAATTACGTTTACGGATCAGTTATTTCGGTTGGAGCCGGTATTTGGTCGCCAGGCACAATCATTAACACCACAAATGTTCACAATGATCAATGTGGAAGCAAAAACCTAAATACAAATATTACAGCTACTGTAACAAATCAAAAGCTGGCGGGTGTTTTTGTCAGCTACCAGGTTCTGGGTATATCTCCCAGTCAGACATTCTACGGCTACTCAGTGGTTGGCAATGATGTGACCGGCTCAATTGCAAATTTCCCAACGTTTCCAACCAATACAACTGATACTAGCCCTAACAATGGTGGCTGGGATATGACGGCAGGGGGGGGAATTGTGGCTTACAACCCTCTTGCCAACAATGACGCTGCTACAACTCCCCA
>NZ_JANSJD010000007.1:128011-130190 GCF_047462395.1 Synechococcus sp. H55.7 | reverse complement strand
GGGCAGAAGAAGAGACAAAAATCTCGCCGTAAAGCGGATGGGGAAACCCCACCCGCCTGCGCGGTGGGGTAGTTCATAGTTTGATTGCCATTTGACAGTGACCAGAGGATTCAGCTTTGGACGGGCTCGCCCTGCTGAAGGCAGTTTTTCGTTTACTATTCGTCTACTATAGAAGGCTATGACGAAACTCACCCCCAGCTCCAGCTACAGTATTGCTTTGCGCCTGCGCCTGCCCAACCAGCCGGGAGCACTGGCCCGCGTCACCCAGGCTATTGCCGAGGTGGGCGGCAGCCTCAGCCAGATCGACCTCGTCTATCAATCCTCTGCAGAGACGGTGCGGGAGATCTCGGTGGATGCTGTCAGCAGCGAGCATGCCGAGCAAATTCGCGCCGCTGTTGCCTCTTTGCCCAATGTGAAAGTAGAGCGGGTGGTGGATCGCACCTTTGAGCTGCACCGCGGAGGAAAGCTGCAGGTGGTGGCCAAAAGCCCCCTGGAGAGCGCCGCCGATCTGGCCATGGCCTACACACCGGGGGTGGGGAGGGTGGCACTGGACATTGCCGCCAACCCCGCCGCTGTCTATGACTACACCATCAAGGGCAATTGCGTGGGCATTGTTACCGACGGCAGCGCTGTGCTGGGCTTGGGGAACATCGGGCCGGAGGCCGCTCTGCCGGTAATGGAGGGGAAGGCGGCCCTGTTCAAGCGCTTTGCCGATATCGATGCCTTCCCTCTGTGCCTGGCCACCCAGGAGGTGGAAGAAATCGTGGAGACGGTGGTGCGCCTGGCTCCCGGCTTTGGCGGCTTTAACCTGGAGGATATCAGCGCCCCCCGCTGCTTTGCCATTGAATCCCGGCTCAAGGCCCGCCTCAACCTACCGGTGTTCCACGACGATCAGCATGGCACGGCGATTGTGGTGCTGGCCGCCTTGCTGAATGCTTTGAAGGTGGTGAAAAAAAGCCTGGATCAGGTGCGCATTGTGCTCAATGGGGCGGGAGCAGCTGGCATTGCCGTCACGCAACTGTTGCGGCGGGCCGGGGCCAACCATATTGTGGTCTGCGACCGCCAAGGGATCCTCAGCCGCTCCCGCACCGACCTCACCCCAGAAAAGGCGGCAGTTGCAGTCGAGCAGAGCGGATCCCTGGCAGAGGCTTTGGTGGGAGTGGACGTGTTCATCGGGGTGAGCGTGGCCAATGCCCTGGCGGCAGAGATGGTGGAGAGCATGGTGCCGGATCCCATTGTCTTTGCCCTGGCCAACCCGGTGCCGGAGATCCAGCCGGAGCTGGTGAGCGATCGGGTGGCGGTGATGGCCACCGGGCGCAGCGACTACCCCAACCAGATCAACAATGTGCTGGCCTTTCCGGGCGTGTTTCGCGGCGCTCTGGATTGCCGCGCCAAGCAGATCAACACCGAGATGTGCCTAGCGGCCGCCCACGCCATCGCCAATTTGATCCCACCTGAAGATTTGGATCCCCAGTGGATCATCCCCTCGGTCTTCGACGGGCGGGTGGTCTCTGAGGTGGCTGCCGCAGTAGTTCAGGCTGCCCGCCAAACGGGAGTGGCCGGGATCCCTTGAGGGGTGCCCAGGCGGCCTATTGCCCTAGGTTCCCCTTCGCCAAAAGCGGGTGGAAGGCAGCATCCGCTTGACCGCAGGCTTCTGAGGCGTCAGCCCGTCGGGACAGCAATTACCCGTCCTAGCGCTGTGCGGAAGCAAGCTGGCAGTGCAGGGAGGATGTCAACATACCGAGCATCAATCTTTGGCCTGGGGAACGCTTTGGATCCGCAAATGCGGCAACGTTGAAGTCTGCTTTTTTCGGATCCCTTGTAACTTAACAATCCTTCAAGCTTTCTTCCTTCTTTGTGTAGTATTTTGCGCAGACGTCACTGACTTCATCGATTACCCTGAGTTTCAGGTTTCTAATCACTCGGCACTCCCAATGGATATACGTAAGCCGCTCTGCGTCCACATCGTCACCACGCTCACCGCTGCTAGCATTGCCGCTTTGCCTCAGTCTGACCTCGGCAGAGCCCTCAGAGTGGCTCTGGTGGTTGGAGCCGGGAACGCAGTAGCCTCGAGGGTTGCTTGGTCTTCTGCCCGAGACAGGGATCGGCGAGTGCAAAGCCTCCAAGCAAAGATTGAAGGGCTACAGGACCAGTCTGCGCGGAAGGAGGAAGAAATTCA
>NZ_JANSJD010000007.1:66846-127911 GCF_047462395.1 Synechococcus sp. H55.7 | reverse complement strand
GCAAAGAATCGAGGAGCTCCGCTGGCAAATTGAGGAAGGCGAGAAAGAACTTTCTAGGCTGCGGGAAGAGCTTCAGCGAAGAAACAGGCGGCTCCAAGAACTTGAGGCCCAGTTGGCCGAGCGGCGTCAGCTTTTGCAACAGCTCCAAGACAAAGATCGGCAAGTGCGAAGTCTCCAAGCAGAGATAGAGAGGCTGCGTGCGGAGCAGTTCCATGCAGACGCAGACGAGATTACAGAGCTGAGACTACAGCTTCAACAAAGGGATGAGGAAATAAAGACGCTGAAGACTGGCATAGAAGGTTATGAAAAGACTCTGTCTACAATTCTCCAGGGAAGAGGGCATTATACAAGGTACGAGCCGTCGGAAATAGATATAGTCTTGAAAATAACCGAGAAGGAGTTTTACCCACAAGAAGCTAAGAGTTTTATTTTAGAAATCCTGAGAGAGAAAATTAATAACGTACACGAAGGGAGCAGAGTCCAGCATATACTTAGAAACTTGGTTGAGAATAACGAAGCAAACGAGGGTGATGATCATCGTCGGAGAATTAGGGAATCTGTAGACAACTTGTCTTCAGACTATAATGGGTGGAGTGATTATTACAGAAAAAGGTTGGAAGAGCTTGGTTTTGAGGTCATCGCGGAAGATAATCATGTCAGGATTTGCTTTCACGGGGATAGACGCTACCAAATTAGCCTGTCCAAAACCCCTAGCGATCGGGAGGCCGGCCACAGCATTTCTCGGGATATCCGCAACACTATTTTTGGTCTCTAGACAATCTTGAGGCGCCTCAGGCAAATGATCTGTAGTTGCAAACCTAACTTCTTACTTGCCCTCTGAGGCCAAGAAAAGTTAAACCGAGTCCTGGTAGGCTGGAGGAAAGCCTGGGATCCCTGCCATGTTCTACCTGCCGGTCTCGCTGTTGCTGTTTTTCATGCTGGTGCTGCTGCTGCCCTTCCTCTGGCTGGGGCTAGCGGTGGACGTGGTGGCGCTGGCGGTGGGGAAGCTGGGGTTCTCGCGGGAGGGGGCGCTGTTGCTGCTGCTGGCCATCTTGGTGGGCAGCTCGGTCAATATTCCTCTCTACCGCGTCAAGTGCGAGGTAACCCTAGTAGAAGACCTGGCCAGCCTGTGGATGCGGCAATTTTGGGGGATCCCGTTGGCCAAGATCTCTCAGGAGACGGTGGTTGCCCTCAACGTGGGTGGAGGGCTGATCCCGGTGCTCTTGGCCCTGTACCAATTTGGGCGGGCTGATGGGCTGTTGATCCTGGCCGTAACGGCACTGGTAACGGTGGTTAGCTACTACGCTTCCCACGTGGTGCCCGGGATCGGCATTCAGATGAATCCGCTAGTTGCGCCGGCCACGGCAGCCCTAGCCGCTCTATTCTGGGCCGGGGATCAGGCGCCGGCGGTGGCCTTTGCCGGCGGGGTTTTGGGCACAGTGATTGGAGCGGATCTGCTGCACCTGCCGGAGGTGCTGCGGCGCAATTGCTCGGGCATTCTCAGCATTGGCGGGGCCGGCGTTTTCGATGGCATTGCCCTCTGTGGCCTGTTTGCCCTGCTGCTGAGCTAGACCAGCAAATAGGTGAGGGAAAGGGTAACAGCCTGGCTGGGATCCAGCCAGCGCAGGTCGGGATCTCCTTCGGGCGGACGACGGGTCAGCTCTTCTAGAAGCATCTGCGTCCACTCCAGCGGTTTGCTGAGCAACATCGGCGAACGGGTTATCCCCTGCTGACGGACCATGGCTTTGAGGGCTTCCAAGCTGGCCGACAAGGGGCGAGTACTGGCCACAAACAATAGCTCGGTCAGCCCCTGGGCATGGCAGGTAAGCAGATCGGGATTGACGGCAGAGCGCGACTCACCGGCCACCTCAGGCAGGGGTGGCAAAGTCAGGCTGCCCTTGGCCTCTAGACGCAGTGGCAGGGCAAAGTCCTCCTGGGGCACGGGAGCCAACAGGTGCAGTTGCCCGCTGGAATCGACCATCAACAGGTAGCCGAACAGATCCTGCTCGCCTTCGTTGCGCAGGATGAGGTGCAAGGGATCCCCGCGCATAAAGCGTGGGATGCCTGGCTCGGCAAGAGCAGAGGCCCCTTGGGCAAACCGTGGCGCCCGCAAGGGGGCTTTACTTCTGGTGGACAATTCCCCCACCACCGCCAGCGGCGAGATCGCGGCGTTGAGGGTAGTCCGCAGGCGCTTGGCTGCCAGCAGATGGGCTAGACGAGGCACCAGCCGTTGCACCGCCATAGCCGCAGCTTCCCCAGCCGGCCCGCAGGAATTGAGCAGCAATTCTCGACCCGGCCAAAAGAGGCTGTAGCCGTTGACTTCCAAAGGCTTGGGCAGAGCGTCTGCTTGAAAGGCAGCGGCCATTTCTGGAGTAATGCGACCCAGCAGGCAATCCACCTGGCGCTCGCGCGGGTTAGCTGTCTCCATCCAGCTGTAGCCAGCGATGGCGTTGGTCAGATCCACTTTTTCAACGCGACCCAAGTTGTCTTCCAGACCCACCAAAAGCTTGAGGCTGCTGGAGAGGCTGCGCAACTGCTCCCGCACCAGCGTGCCCACGGGGGGAAATTGACCTTCCCCGTTGGCCGGCTGCACCTGGGCCAGCAGCCCGCTGCGAGAACGAATCAGCAGCGGCACCGGCGAGGTGGTGGAAAGGGGAGCCAAAAGAGTACCCGGCTGCAGACCACCCAGCGCCGCCGGTGGGATCCCACCCAGCCACACCTGAGCCCGATTCCCCTTCACTTCCTGGATCACGCCGCTGACTGCCACCTGAGGGGGGGTGAGGAAGTAGGGCGGGATGCGTCGAGCCGTTTCTTTGCCCTCCAAGATGGGGCGCTGACAGGCAAACAGGCCCAGCTCCCGCCGGCTGGCCACTTGGTTGAAGGCCACCAGCAGGCGAGTGGCAGGTGTGCTTTCCCACAGGTACTGCGTCAGCAGATAGGTGAGTACTCCAGCGTAGAATCCTGGCCAAGCGGCTTCTGCTGCCAAGTCTTGGGGGGTGGTGGCGGCAATCAACAAGCCCTTGGGCGGAGACGGCCAAACCCGCTGCGGTTCCGAGGAGTCTGAGGCGGCAGATCCTGCTCCTTTCCCGGCTGGGGGGCGGGAACGCAGTTGCAAATTGCCTCGCACCGACGGCAAGACATGGGTGAAGCCACAGTCCAGCAGAGTGGTGATCTGGGCAGTACCCAAGCCTTCCAAAAGCCGGAAAAAGCTGTCTAGCTTCATCGCTGCCATTCCTTCAGAGCCAGACAACAGGAGCACCGGCTGCCACTGGCCTGGCGCCGATCCCGCCCGCCACTGGCCGTAGCCGCTGAACTGCACGACCACTGTTTCCGCCGCCTGACTTGAACCCCCCAAGTGCTCCGCAAAGGCCGCTTGGATCCCACTCGGCGTGGCGGCCCCATCGGTGAGGGTGAGAATCTCTGCCGGGTCAAAGCCAAAGCGATTCAGGAGCAGCTCCCGCTGCAGCTCCAAATCGGTCACACAGCCCTGTAGCGCGGATCCCTCGCCGGGGTAGCGGTTGATGCCAATCAGAACAGCCAGCTTGCGGGAGCCAGCCGCCAAAGCTTGGCCATAGCGCTCAGCTTGACCCGCCAACCAGCCAGGGGAGAGGCCAAGGCTGGCAGCAACCAGGATCAATGTTTGCAGAAAAGACCGCCTTTCCATGTTGCCCCTCTGGGTTGACCCACTGGCCCAACGGCCACCCAATCGGCGAGCGAGCCACAGCTAAACTTTGCACGGGAATCTATTGCTGCCTATTTCAGGATATCCCTATCCCCGTGGCTTTTTCGCGGGATCGAGTAACAGTTTTCGGCGTTTTTTTTGCATTCCTTATCAAAGTCTCCGCCATTCTCACAGGAGACTCCACAGCAGCGCTCACCTGTCAGGCAAGGGGGAAATCAAGGTAGAAATGCACGGAGATCCACACTCAGCAGTTCAGGAAATAGGGCAAGCGAGCCCCACGCTTTGGCCAATGAAAGCGAACGAAAGGAACCAAAATGAACCCAGACACAACCAGACAAACCAGGCCGGAGTAGAGGTGAAAAACCCCGATCGGATCGGCTTGCTCCATTCCCTCGCCTGCCCAGGATCCCAGGGCCAAGGCTAGGAGATTGTTCAAGGCATGAGCCAGGACAGGCAAGCTGAGGGAGCGAGTTTGCAGGTAGAACAGGCCCATCACCAAGCCGAATACCGTCAGCCCGATCGGGTTGGGGTGCAGCAGGCCAAAGACAATGGAGGAAGCCAGCAGCCCCCTGGAGAGACCCCACTTGAGGCCCCAGCGGTGGAGCAAAATGCCGCGAAATAGCCACTCCTCCGTTATGGGGGCCACCACCACAATCGAGAGCCAGCGTAACCCTTGATACACCTGCGGCCAGGGCATTTCCCTATCCTTTTCCCCCAGCGAGTGGAGCATTGACTCCGCCAGCTCCGGTGCAGGCAGCGACACCAGGTAGAGCATCAACAAAGTTGTGCCCGTGGAGAGCACCACCAAAGCCAACACCACCCGCAGCAGGGATCCCCAGGGAACAGCAGCCCGCCAGTTGCCCCACAGCCGCCTCATCTGCAAATGGGCCTGCTGCCCCCGTCGCCAGCTCCAAATACAGGTGATGACGAAGGTAGAGCAATAGATAAGGTAGGCCAGCAGCGGGTCGTCCGAGGGGAGATGCAACAGTTTGGCCAAAGCGATAGCTCCCAAACCTACACCCAGGTTGATCAACACGAAGGCCAACAGCAGATGCCGCGCCTTGAGGGCTGCAAACCCAGTTAAACTCGGCTCAGCAGGCGGTAGCGTGCGGGATCCAGACACAAAGGCAGCTGTTGCAATTTTCCCATTCTAGTGACAGCTCACCCCCAGGTGAGCCGCTGTCAACTCCCCTCTCCCTTTTGGGGAGGAGCCGGGGGTGAGGGAAGCGGCGCAAAGCGCTTGGGGAGTGTCTTAACCTGATTTGCAATAACCATCCATCTGATGCAGCGAGCCGGTGGCTGCCTCCAAGAGTCGCTAGGTTGAGTCAGCAAGTTAAGATGTGTTACGGGATCCGTTGGGGTTTCTATGGGCGTAACACTGTCAACACCAGCAGCGAGACAGCATAACTTGGGTTCCGCGGCGGCAGGTTCTCCGGCTTTGCCCATCCCGCCAGGGTCGGTTTCGCAGTCAAGCCTGCGCTACGACCCAGAGCAATTGGCCAGGCAATATCGGGGGCGCTGGGATCTGGTGCTGGGGCGTCTCTTTCAGTTGATCACCCCCTTTTTGGGCTTGTTGGCCTGGGTGTTTTGGGATCGCTGGCGAGGAGTGGAGCAGAAGCATCGCCCCCAACACGCGATTCGACTGCGGGAGATCCTCACGCAATTGGGGCCGACGGCCATCAAAATCGGCCAAGCCCTCTCCACCCGTCCCGATCTGGTTTCGCCCCTGTTTTTAGAGGAACTGGCCAAGCTTCAGGATGAGCTGCCCCCCTTCGAGAATGCCGTTGCTTTTGCCCTCATCGAGTCGGAGATCGGCCAACCCACAGACAAAATCTTTCGAGAAATCAGCCCCGAGCCGATTGCCGCCGCCAGCCTGGGGCAGGTTTACCAAGCCTATCTGCACACGGGCGAGAAAGTTGCCGTCAAGGTGCAGCGGCCCGATTTGATCGGGCGCATCTCCCTCGACATGTACATCATCCGCAGCCTGGCCGCCTGGGCCAAGCGCACCTTCCGCCGCATCCGCAGCGACTTGGTGGGCATTGTCGATGAATTCGCCGGGCGGCTGTACGAAGAGATGGACTACACCCAGGAAGGCCGCAACGCCGAGCGCTTCCTGGAGCTGTACCGCCACCCCTCCATCTACGCCCCCAAAATTTACTGGGAGTACACCCGCACCAAAGTGCTGACGATGGAGTGGATCGACGGCATCAAGCTGACCCAGCTCGACAAAATCACTGCCGCAGGGCTGGACGGGCGGCACCTGATCGAGATCGGGGTCAACTGCTCCCTTAAGCAGCTTTTGGAGCATGGCTTTTTCCACGCTGACCCCCACCCAGGCAACCTCTTGGCCATGTACGACGGGCGGCTGGCCTACATCGATTTCGGCATGATGAGCACCATCCAGCCCCACCAGCGCTACGGCCTGATCAAGGCCATTGTCCATTTGGTGAACCGGGATTTTGTCGCCTTGGCCCAGGACTACGTGGATCTGGAGTTTCTGGATCCCGACACAGATCTCACCCCCATCATCCCCGCTTTGGAGGCTGTCTTTGCCGAGGCCCTGGGCAGCTCCGTGGCCGAGCTGAATTTTAAAAGCATCACGGATAGGCTCTCGGGGGTGATGTACGATTTTCCCTTCCGCGTGCCCGCCTACTACGCCCTGATCATCCGCTCTTTGCTTACCCTGGAGGGGATCGCCATCGGCTTGGATCCCAACTTCAAAGTGTTGAGTGTGGCCTATCCCTATGTGGCCCAGCGCCTGCTCACCGACCCGGCCCCAGAGCTGCGCACCTCCCTGCGGGAGCTGCTGTTTAACCAAGGGCAATTTCGCTGGAACCGCCTGGAGAACCTGCTGCGCAACGCCGCCAACAGCGAAGATTTTGACCTGCAGGGATCCCTAGAAAAAGCCGTCGAGTTTATCTTTTCTGAGCGGGGGGCTTTCCTGCGGGAGCGCCTGGTGGATGTGCTGTTCTCCAGCTCAGGGAACGGCACCTCAGACGGCTTGGCTCATTTGCAGCGTCTGTGGGAACTCCTCAGCCGCAACCCGACCTTTCAGCCGCTGCAGCTTCTGCCCATCGTCGCCAAAGTGGCCGCCAAGCCGGAAGCCCAACAGCTGGGCCGGCAATTGGCCTCCCGCTGGTTGCAACGCTCGGCAGCCCGCCTCATTCGGGACCTGCTGCTGCCGGATGTAGAAAAGCCCAGTTCACCCTCTTCCCGCAACGGGATCCCTGGGCCGTCAGCCTCTGAACGTACTGCTCAACTTCCCCTCACGGCCTAGCTCGGCTGCCTTCAGGGGGCAGTATCGCCTTGAGGGTTCACAGAGGTTAGAGCCAGCGCAATCCACTCGCGAAATTCATCGCGGCGGAAAACCTGGGGGCGAGAGCGGGGGCCAAAACGCATCAGGCTGGGCATGCCGTGCTCCTTAAGCCGAGACTGTAGCCAGGTGCCCACACCGGTTTTGCCATCGTTGGGCATTTCGGTTTGGAAGTCACTGTACATCAACAACAACTGGCTGCGAGATTGGAGCACGGCATTTTCTTGGATTAACTTCGGCAGAGAGAGGGCGGTGGCTGAACCTGCCTCTTTGCTGCCTTTGGCAGCTTCACGGCGACGGTCGCGCGGGCGTGGGTTGACACTTTCACGGCTCTTACGGGTTTTGGGTTCACTAGGCATAGAATCTCCTAAACGACAGAGTGGCTTCCCAACAAGGGTCAAAGCCGGAACTCGCAGGCCAAAGGCCGAGCCCGCTGTGAAAGTGGCCCGATGGGTACAGTTCTGGAGCAATCGCTGAAAAGAGTGCCACGTGCTCTTGGGTAAGCGAAGAAGAACTGCTCTGAGCCGGCGCAAAGGGTCAGGATCCCTTCAGCGCAACAGCAGTCTGCAGCGGGTCGAGTTCCTGCCAGCACATCCAAGACTTATCGTCGTCTTTCCTGTCGGAGGCCAGTTTGGCTACCACGAATCCGCAGGGCAGGCAAGCTTGGATGCTACCCCTATATTGACTTAAAAATGGACAAGTGGACAGTCCCCAGCCAAGAACTCAGGCCTGAAGATTTTGCCGCCCGTTGCGGATCACTCGCAACGATTCCAACAACCGCAACTCCAGGTCTTGCAAAACCTGATCCACGTAACGGTGGGCTTCCCGCTGCAGGCGCTCTGATTCCTGCAGTGTCTGCCGCCGCACTTCCTCGCTCTGTTGATAGGTTTGTTGCAACAACTGCTCCGCCTGGGCTTGGGCTTGCCGCAGGATGGTCGATTCGTTGAGAAGCTGCTCGGCTCTGCGTTGGGCCATGGCTACGATTTCTTGGGCATAGCGATTGGCCTCGGCCAAAATCCGATCCCGCTGGCGCAGCAATTCTTCCGCTTCCTCTAGGGCTGTTGGCAAGTTGAGGCGGATAAAGTCCAACTGCTCCAAAATGCTTTCTTCTTCAATGAGCGTGCGAGACCAGAACAGGCGAGGGCTGCTGAGAATGGCCGCTTCCAGTTGATCCAAGGCTTCCTGGACACGCATCAACGCCAGGGTCTGATCCCCAAACGGTACGCCGGCACGATTGGAAGCATCAGAGGGCAATTCTCGCATCAGTCCAGAAGAGGGTGGCCGCGCTGAGCAAAAGGGCAAAGCAGGCAGGATAACGCCTACCATATCAGGTTCTCGGTTTCCTGAATCTACGCGGTCTCCCCTAGGCTCCAACCACTCCCTGTCAAATGGATGTTCTTTCTGATATGCGGAAATGATAGGCTTTCCCCTTGCGGAGGGGGTGAACCAAACGGCGTGGGTGGGTGGTTAACCGCTCAAAAAACCCAGTAGTCTGGCGACTGAGACCCAAGCTTCAGGCGAGGGAGTGTGTCAACGACAGCTATCTGTGGCACACTGAGGAAAAAGGAGTTGGGCTTCGAGCCGCTCATGCCACAACCGCAGCCTCCCCGCAGACTGGAAGACCAATTTGTGGAGAATGTCTCCCGTTACCCCACTTACTTCGTTACCGTTTTGCTGGGGGGGATCTGGGCTGGCCTCCAGCCTTTTGTTGGTTTGTATCGCAAAAGTCCGGCGGCGGCGGCCCTGGTTACACTGGGATCCCTGCTGTTGCTGCTGTTTGTCTATTTCACCCTGCGAGGCATGACAGGGCACACTCTCCTGCCGGCGTGGATGTTGCGTTGAGGGCATGGGGGATGGACGAAGCGATAGAGTGGACGCCAGAAGCAGAGGCGCGCCTTAAAGAAATCCCCTTCTTTGTGCGTCCGGCTGCCCGTAGGAAGATTGAACAGTTTGCCCGCGAAGCCGGGATCCAGAAGATCACGGTGGCAGTTTACGAGCAGGCCAAGCAAAAGTTTGGCTCCTGAGGGATCCCTCCTGCTGGCCATAGCAGGGAGATTGGGTTTGCCGCTAGCTTGGTAGAGGCGTTCTCCTCTGTTTTTTGCAACTCATGGCAGATTGGATCCTGTTGGCACTGGTGGGTTCTGCAACCTACCTGCTGCTGCAAAAAAGTGTGGCCCGCCTCTCCAAGGTGCCGTGGCGGATCCTGTGGCTGGTGATGATGCTGCCCCCCTTGGTTTGGGTGCTGGGGCGGCAGGTGCTTCAGTACGAAGTGCCCCCGTTGCTGATGTTGGTGCTCTTTCTCACCTCTTACTTTATCAGCATGACCTTGGTGCGGCGAGGGGGCATTCGACCCACAGACCCCCGGCCTGAGGCGCCAGAAGGGGATCCTTCTCTGGCTGCAGAATCTGAGCCGGAGGAAGAGGAAGAAGACAGCGCCGCCGATCCGGTCTCGCTGGCTCTTGCCCACACCCCCATTTCCGAAGTGCCGCGGGAAAAGCTCAACCACTGCTTCCCCTGGAACGTTTTTTATTTGCAAAACGTGGAGTACCGTCCCCAGGCGATTATCTGCCGGGGCAATTTGCGGGCGGATCCCACCGAAGCCTATGAGCGGGTACAGCGCAATGTAGAAAACACTTTTGGCAAACGCTTCTTGGTGGTGCTGCAGGAGGGGTTTGCCGGCAAGCCTTTTTTTGCCCTGGTGCCCAACCCGGCGGCGCGGCGCTCTCTGGCGGATGGTCGAGAGTTGCCTGTGCTGGCTCTGGGGCTATTGCTGTTCACCTTCTGGACCACCCTGAGTGCTGGGGCCCAGGCGGCTGGGGTCAGCCCTGACCAGCTGCTGCATCTGCCCTCGCTGATGAAGGGGCTGCCCTATGCGGTGGGGATCCTGGCCATTCTGGGATCCCATGAGTGGATGCGCTATTGGGTGGCCCGCCGCCATGGCATCAAAACCTCGCTGCCCTACTTCATCCCGGTGCCCTTTGTGTTGGGGACTTTTGGGGCGTTTATCCAGTTGAAAGAGCCGGTGCCCAACCGCAAGGTGCTGTTTGACATTGCCGTTGCCGGGCCGCTGGCAGGCAGCCTCGTTGCTTTGGCAATGTTGCTCCTGGGGCTAGTCTTTTCGACGCCTGCGGAGCCTCCGCCAGTGCCAGAGGGGCAGCCGACCCCGATTAGCTTCCATCGCATCGATCCACGCCTATCGGTGCTGCTGGCAATCCTGGCGCGTATGGTGCTGGGGGATCAATTGCAGCCGGGCCAGGTGATCGATCTGCACCCGCTGGCCTTTGCCGGCTGGCTGGGTCTGGTGGTGGTTGCCTTTAACCTGGTGCCGGTGGGCCAACTGGATGGGGGCCATCTTGTCCACGCTGTCTATGGCCAGCAGATGGGGGCCAATGTGGGGCGAGTAACTCGCTGGCTGGTGCTGCTGCTGGCCTTGACGGTGCAGCCCTGGCTGTTATTGTGGGCGCTGCTGCTGTTTGTCATCTCCAGTGCCGACGAGCCGGCCCTCAACGACGTCACTGAGCTGGATGAGGGGCGGGAGCTGCTGGGGCTGGGGATGCTGACGTTGCTGGTGTTGATCCTGCTGCCGGTGCCACCCTTTTTGCAAACTTGGTTGGGCTTGGCCTAGTTCGGGGTAGGATCCAAACCACGCCTAACCAGCTCAGCCCTAGCCATGCCAGCAGGTTTAATTGTCCAGAAGTACGGCGGCACCTCCGTCGGCTCCATCGAGCGCATCCAAGCTGTGGCCCAGCGGGTGGCCCACACGGTGGATCAGGGCCAGCGGGTGGTGGTGGTGGTCTCAGCGATGGGGGAGGAAACCGATCGCCTGGTGGAACTGGGGGAACAGATCCTCCAGGGATCCCCGACCACGCCGGCCCAATGGCGGGAGTGGGACATGCTCCTTTCCACGGGCGAGCAGGTAAGCATTGCCCTGCTGGCCCTGGCGCTGCAGCGCTTGGGCTATCCTGCCCTCTCCCTGACGGCGGCCCAGGTAGGGATTGTTACCACCCGGGATCACGGGCGGGCCCGCATCCTGCACATCCACACCGACCGCCTCTGGCAGCACTTGGAGCGGGGAGAGGTGGTGGTGGTGGCCGGCTTTCAGGGCATCACCAGCCCGGCGGAGCTGGAAATTACCACCCTGGGGCGGGGGGGATCCGACACTACGGCGGTGGCTTTGGCGGTGGCTTTGGGAGCAGAGCTGTGTGAGATCTACACCGATGTGCCGGGGATCTTCACCACCGACCCGCGCAAGGTACCCGAGGCCAGGCTGTTGCCAGAGATTACTGCTGACGAGATGCTGGAGCTGGCCAGCCTGGGAGCGCAGGTGCTCCACCCCCGCTCGGTGGAGATTGCCCGCAACTACGGCGTCAAGCTGCGGGTGCGCTCCAGCCTGGAGCCCTTGCAGGCGGGATCCGAGGGCACCCTCATTCTTTCTCCTCCTCCCCGCCCTCGCCCCGCCGATAGCAGCATTGAGCTGGGCCGGGCAGTGGATACGGTGGAGCTGGATTGGGATCAGGCCAAGGTGGTGTTGGTGGGAGTGCCGGATCGTCCGGGCATTGCCGCCCAACTGTTCCAGGAAATTGCGGCAGCCAGGATCAACGTCGATTTAATCCTGCAGTCGCTCCACCTCAGTGCAGCCGAGGGATCCCCTACCAACGACATTGCCTTTACCGTCAGCCGGGCGCAGGCAGCCCAGGCGGCAGCCGTGGCGCGGCAGGTGGGCCAGGAGCTGGGGTGTAGGGAAGTCCTCGTCGAGGAGGCGGTGGCCAAGGTCAGCATTGCCGGGGTGGGGATGATGGGTCGCCCGGGCATTGCCGCCGAGATGTTTCGAGTGCTGGCGGAAGCCGGGATCAATCTCCAGATGATCTCCATGTCGGAGATCAAGGTAAGCTGTGTGGTGGCTGCCGAGCGGGCTGGGGAGGCCGCCCTGGCGCTGGGGGAGGCGTTTCAGGTGATTCCCCATTTGCATCGGGTCACGGCAGCCCTTGGCCGGGATCCCCTCCCCAGCGACCACCCGGTGCGGGGCGTTGCCTTGGATCTGAAGCAGTCGCGGCTGGGCATCCGCAAGGTGCCGGATCGTCCGGGGACGGCTGCCCATCTGTTCGGACGCCTGGCCGAGGCCGGGATTATCGTGGACACCATCATCCAAAGCCAGCGGGGCTACCACAACGGCATCCCCAGTAACGACATCGCCTTTACGGTGCCTCAGGATCAGGCCAGGGCGGCTGAGGCCGTGTGTCGGCAGGTGGCCGAGGAACTGCAGGCGGCGGGGGTCGAAGCCGACCACGACATCGCTAAGGTGAGCATCGTCGGTGCCGGGATGGAAATTTATCCCGGCGTGGCGGCGCACTTTTTTGCTGCCTTGGCCGACGCCGGGATCAACATCGAGATGATCGCCACCTCGGAGATCAAGGTAAGCTGCGTGGTGCGACAGGAGCAGGGAATCCACGCTCTGCAAGCTGCCCACCGCGCCTTTGAACTCGACCGAGCCTAGTCGGCTTTGGCTGCCAACAGCAGGGGGAAGTGGTGGGCGTTGGGGGCGTGCATGGCCTGGATCCCCAGGTTGGCGCGGTTGACCAGGTCGGCGTAGGTGGGGATGAACCGGCCCTGGCCGTCCAGGATGGACTGGTTGAAGTTAAAGCCGTTGAGGTTAAAGGCCATCATCCCAATGCCAATGGCTGCCGCCCAAATCCCTACGGTCGGCAGGGCCGCCATCCAGAAGTGAACGGAGCGGCTGTTGCGCCAGCCAAGGCCGGGGATCCCCAGCCGCCCCAAGAAGGTGTAGTGGCCGGCCAGGAAGTTGTAGGTGACTTCTTCTTGGCCGAAGCGGTAGCCGGCATTGGCCGACTCCTCTTCCGAAGTCTCCCGAATCAGGCTAGACATCACTAGGGAGCCGTGTAGAGACGCCAGCAGGGCGCCGCCAAACACCCCGGCTACCCCCAGCCAACTGGTGGGGTGCATCAAGATGTTGTGTTCCGCCTGGAAGGCCAGCATGAAGTGGAAGGTGCCGGCAATCCCCAGCGGCAGCCCTTCCGAGAAGCTGCCCTGGCCAATGGGGTAGACCAAGAGCACCGCTGTAGCGGCGGCCGCCGGCGCAGAAAAGGCCACCGCAATCCAGGGGCGCATGCCCAGCCGGTAGCTCAACTCCCACTGCCGGCCAAGGTAGCACCACACCCCAGTGAGAAAGTGGAGCACGATGAGCTGGTAGGGGCCGCCGTTGTAGAGCCACTCATCCAAAGAGGCGGCTTCCCAGATGGGGTAAAAGTGCAGGGCAATGGCGGCTGAGGTGGGCACCACCGCTGCAGAAATGAGGTTGTTGCCCCCCAACAAAGAGCCAATCACCGGCTCGCGGATCCCGTCCATATCCACCGGCGGCGCGGCAATGAAGGCAATTACAAAACAAAAGGCTGCCGCCAACAACGTTGGGATCATCAATACGCCAAACCAGCCAATGTAAAGCCGGTTTTCGGTGCTGGTGATCCACTGACAAAAACTTTCCCAACTCCACAGCCGCCTCGCAGCAGCGGAGCGACGAATGACCGTACTCATAGGCCAACTCCTAGAAAATTTCAGCAAAGCCCCCTCTCTCTTGGGTTTGCCGAACCGACGTCAGGAGAGCGCTCGACAAGGCCTGGCCTGAGGGAGCTTTCTTCCAAACTAGACAGTTTTCGGGATGCCGACAGGGATCTCTAACGTGTGCAGCCAGAATGTGAAACAAGTTGATGTATCGATACAAATAGGCAAATCAGTGTTGCAATTTTGATGCCTTGGTCTCGGCTTTTCCTGGGCAGCCAAGGCCACTTTCTCTAGCCGAGAACTTCAGAATTTCTTAAGGTGAAGGTTTTAAGAATTTCTTCAGAAAGGTAACCCAAGAAGACTGAGATCTATCGTCCAATTTCGGCGTGAAACTCCTGCAGGGACTTCACCTGCAGGGATCCCGACTGCAGGGCCCGGATGGCAGCCGCGGTGGCTTTGGCCCCGGCCAGGGTAGTAACCAAAGGGATCTTGTAGGCCAGGGCAGTGCGCCGGATCTTCCGCCCATCCTGTTGGGCCTCGCTGCCGGAAGGGGTATTGACGATAAGCTGAATCTGGTGATTTTTGATGGCGTCGATGACGTGGGGCCGGCCCTCGTGCAGCTTGAGCACCTTCTCGACAGGGATCCCGTGTTGGGCCAGAACTTTTTGCGTGCCGGCAGTGGCCAGCAGACGAAAGCCCAGCTTGACAAACTCTTGGGCCACCGGGATCACGGCCTGCTTGTCGCGATCGTTAACGCTGATGAACACCGTGCCCCCTAGGGGCAGGTTTTGGCCAGCAGCCAGTTGCGCCTTGGCAAAGGCACGGCCAAAGTCGGTGTCAATCCCCATCACCTCACCGGTAGAGCGCATCTCCGGCCCCAGCAGCGTGTCGGTACCAGGAAACTTGTGAAACGGCAGCACCGCCTCCTTGACAGCCACGTAGGGTGGGATCACCTCCTGGGTAAAGCCCAGCTCCGCCAGGGTTTTGCCGCTCATCACCTGGGCGGCATAATCGGCCAGGGGATGGCCAATGGCCTTGCTGACGAACGGCACGGTGCGGGAAGCGCGCGGGTTGGCCTCCAGGACGTAGACCTGCTCCTTCTGGACGGCGTATTGCACGTTAATAAGCCCCACCACCTTGAGAGCTTGGGCCAGCTTCACCGTCCAGTCGCGAATCACCTGCAGCACCTCGGGGCTGAGGGTGCGGCTGGGCAAGACGCAGGCGGAATCCCCCGAGTGGATCCCGGCCTGCTCGATGTGCTCTAGGATCCCGCCAATGGTTACAGCCCCGGTGCGGTCGGCAATGGCATCTACGTCCACCTCCACCGCGTCCTCCAAAAACTGATCCACCAGCACGGGACGGTCGGGATCCACCGCCACCGCCAGTTGCATGTAGCGCTGCAGGTCTTGATCCGAATAGACAATCTCCATGGCCCGTCCCCCCAGCACATAGCTGGGCCGCACCACCACCGGGTAGCCGATGCGGCGGGCAATTTCCAGGCTTTCTTCCACGCTGCGGGCAATGCCGTTGGCCGGTTGGCGAATATCCAGCTCCCGCAAGATGTGCTCGAAGCGCCCGCGATCCTCGGCTATGTCGATGGAGTCGGGGGAAGTGCCCCAGATGGGCGCCTGGGCTGCTGCCAGCCCCTGGGCCAGTTTCAGGGGGGTTTGGCCGCCAAACTGCACGATCAGGCCCACCGGCTGCTCAGCTTCGACCAGGTTCATCACCTCTTCGTGAGTGAGCGGCTCAAAGTAGAGGCGATCGGCGGTGTCGTAGTCGGTGGAAACCGTCTCGGGGTTGGAGTTGACCATGATGGTCTCATATCCGAGGCGGCTGAGGGCAAAGGCAGCATGGCAGCAGCAGTAGTCGAACTCGATCCCTTGGCCGATGCGGTTGGGGCCGCCCCCCAGGATCATCACCTTCGGCTTGGCGGTGGGGAAGGTCTCGGATTCGCTCTCGTAGGTGGAGTACTGGTAGGGGGTGGTCGCCTCGAACTCGGCAGCGCAGGTGTCCACCGTCTTGTAGGTGGGGATCACCCCCAGTTGCTTACGGCGATCCCGCACCTGGGCTTCGCTGGAGCCGGTCAGGTGGGCGATCTGCCGGTCGCTGAAGCCCATTTGCTTAAGGTGCCGCAGATCCTCAGCACTCAGGGATCCCAGTTCTCGCCCCTTGAGGGCTTGTTCCACTTCCACCAGCTCCTGCAGCTTGTCGATGAACCAGGGATCAATATGGGTGAGCTGGGCAATTTCCTGGGCCGAAAAACCCATGAGCAGGGCGGTGCGAATGGTCAAGAGGCGAAAGGGGTTGGGGGTGCGCAGGTTGGCCCGCACTTCCTCCGGCTTGGGGAAGACTTCTGGCCGGTCGCTGCCAAAGCCGGGGCGGTCGATCTCCAAAGAGCGCAGCGCCTTCTGGATGGACTCCTGGAAGGTGCGGCCAATGGCCATCGCCTCCCCCACCGACTTCATCTGGGTGGTCAAGACCGGCTCTGAACCGGGGAACTTCTCAAAGGCAAAGCGAGGGATCTTGGTGACCACGTAGTCGAGGGTGGGCTCGAAGCTGGCCGGAGTTTTGCGGGTGATGTCGTTGGGGAGCTCCGGCAGCGTGTAGCCCACAGCCAGCTTGGCGGCAATCTTGGCGATGGGGAAGCCGGTGGCCTTGCTGGCCAAAGCAGAAGAGCGGGAAACCCGCGGGTTCATCTCGATCACCCGCACTTCACCGTTGGCGGGGTTGACGGCAAACTGCACGTTGGATCCCCCCGTTTCCACCCCGATCTCGCGCATGATGGCGATGGCATAGTCCCGCAGCCGCTGGTACTCCTTGTCGGTAAGGGTCTGGGCCGGGGCCACGGTGATGGAGTCGCCGGTGTGTACCCCCATGGGGTCGATGTTTTCAATCGAGCAGATGATCACCACGTTGTCCGCCAGATCCCGCATCACCTCCAGCTCAAACTCCTTCCAGCCAATCACCGACTCTTCCACCAGGATCTGGGAGACCGGGCTGGCCTCGAGGCCGGCGGCGCAGATCTCTTCAAATTCTTCTTGGTTGTAGGCCACGCCGCCGCCCGTGCCCCCTAGGGTATAGGCGGGGCGGATGATGAGGGGATAGCCGATCTCGTGGGCGATTTGCTTGGCTTCGGCCAGGCTGCGGGCCAACCCTGAGCGGGGCACGGCCAGGCCAAGCCGCTGCATTGCCTGCTTAAACAGCTCCCGATCCTCCGCCTTTTCGATGGCCTCCCGCTTGGCCCCGATTAGCTCCACGCCGTAGCGATCTAGGATCCCGCGCCGGGCCAGTTCCACGGCCACATTTAAGGCCGTTTGTCCCCCCATGGTGGGGAGCAGGGCATCGGGGCGCTCCCGCTCGATGATCTGGGCCACGAAGTCCGCCGTCACCGGCTCGATGTAGACGCGATCCGCCATACTGGGATCCGTCATGATGGTGGCCGGGTTGGAGTTGACCAGGATCACCTCGTAGCCCTCCTCTCGCAAGGCTTTGCAGGCTTGGGTGCCCGAGTAGTCGAACTCGCAGGCTTGGCCAATGACGATCGGCCCCGCTCCAATGAGCAAGATCTTGTGAATGTCGGTACGGCGCGGCATGGGATCCCAGGGGTGGCAGAGTCAGCCTTCTATTGTAGGAGGTCACCTGCAGGTCAAGTTGCTCGTCGGGATCCCTCTTTTTTGGGATTGGCCCGGCTGGCTGCGCTCGCCAACAAAACAGGCAAGGCCGCTGTGCAACTCACTTGGCTCTGAACTCTTGGGGTTGTAGGTGCCGCAGCCAAGCGTTGACGTTGACCCGAATCCGTTGCCCAACCTGTAAGAGGCGGTGCAGATTTTCGGCGGAAATGTCGCGGCACTCTTCTGGGGGCCAAGCCGGGCAGCGGGGGCCGACCTGACGTTCCAGGGTCGCCAGGTAGAGCTCTTGGAGACGATCCAGATTAATGGGCAGGCGCAGATCCGCGGCCAATTGCAACCACTCTTCCAGGTTGTGGAGCTGTTCGCCAACAGTCTCCAGCTCAAAAGCGTGGGCAAGCTGCCACATCCCCCGCTGCAAGAGCCGCTCCAGAACACGGGCTGCTTCTTCCCGCCGCAACTGACACCCCAACTGCTCCGCCTCACGGGCGATCGCCCGCAACTCCATCAGGTGATCCCGCTTGCCCTCTTCTATTTCCATCGCCCGCAAACTGTTCAACAGGCGCTGGTTGAGGGTAATCTGAGCTGCGGCCAACAATTCTTCCGGGATCGGCAGGCCATCGGCACGAAAAGCCATCAGGATCCCGTAATTGTCGAGGTAGGTTTGGCGATAGAGTTGGGCCAGGCGGTCTAGGGTATCTTGGGTAAGCCAGCGCATCATCTGCTGCCGGTCTTCGTCGTTCAGGGCGTTGAGGTCAAAGGTTTCCGGCCCAAACAGATCTTGCAGAGCCAGGATCATCTCCACCCGACTGGGGGATCCGGCCAGCAAGCGGGTTTTCAACTGTTCATAGCTGCGCCGCCCGGCAAACGGCCTAACGCCACATTGAAAGTCCCAGCCGCCGATGTGGAGCATGGCGTAGATCAGATCGTGCTCTTCGCGGGTGCTGGGAAAGGTAAGCTTCACCCGCCCGATGGCCAGTGTGGATCCCCCTATCGTCAGGCGCTCCTGATCCACTGGATCCAACCCATACCCTTGGGAGCGGGGGATGCCGTTAAAGAGAGACAGCATGGCGTGCTGGGCCACCAGCCGCTGTGGGCTGACCAGGGTGGGACGCACCAAGGCGCAGTAGACCCCCTTGCCGTCTTTGTAGAGGTCGAGGTTGCTGGGAGCCTTGCTCAGGCGGTTGAGGAACTCCTCTTCTAGGCTCACATCCGTCACGGCTGCCGCCAACTGGATAGCCCGTGCCGCATAGCGCAGGATCTGCACCCCTTCAGGACGGGATAGCTCCTCAAAAAACCAGCCACAACTGGTAAACATCAACTGGCTGTAGCGCTGCATCTCCAACAGGCGCAGCACCTGCACCTGATCTTCAGCCCTGAGGCGGTGGCTCTGATGCTCCCGCAAAAACGAATCGCAGCGCTCCCGATCCAAGATCACCTCAATGTAGTGATCCCGCGCCAGCCAGGGATCCCGCAGGTAGGCTCTGGCTTCCGTCTCGTAGATCTCGGCAAGCTGATCCCGCAGCCAGTTGAGGGCCTCCCGCAACGGTTGCCGCCAGCGTTGGTGCCACCCACCCACCGCTCCACAGCCACAGTCGCGCGACCAACGTCCTACCCCGTGGGCGCAGCTCCAGGCGGTGACCGGTTTCAGTTGCACCTCCCAAGTGGGGGGATGTTGGCTGAGAAAATGGCTGTAGTTGCCCACCTGCCAGCCCCGGCGAGGAAATTCCTCGCAAAAGGCATAGGCCAGCGTGCGCTCCACTCCGCGCTTGTGGTGGCCAAAAGTCTCGCCATCGGTGGCACAGTTGACCAGATAGGCTTCCCCCTCGGTGTCCGGCCGCAGAGCGGAACGGATCCGCTCCGCCAGCGACTGGGTGCTGTAAACGATATCCCCAAAGCCCAAGTCACGGGAAATGGGGCCGTCGAAAAAGAAAATATCCAAGTACCCCTCTCGGTCGGGGGTAAAGCAGCGGTAGGGCCGCCGGGGATCGATCTGGTTCTGGCTGACATCCATCCATTCCGTTTGCCCCAAAGGGCGAACGCGCTGCGCCTGGCTGGGGGCCAAAATGACGAAGCGGATCCCACAGTCGACCAAGGCTGTAACCGTCGCCGCGTCGATGGCGGTTTCCGCCAGCCACATACCTTGAGGATGGCGCCCAAAACGGTGTTGGAAATCGGCAATCCCCCAGCGAATCTGGGTGTACTTGTCGCGCTCGTTGGCCAGCGGCAGGATGACGTGGTTGTAGACTTGGGCGATGGCATTGCCATGCCCCTCCAGCCGCTCGGCGCTGAGACGGTCGCCGGCCAAAATGCGCTGGTAAACCTCAACGTCGTGCTCCTCCAGCCAAGAGAGGAGGGTGGGGCCGAAGTTAAAGCTCAGGAATTCATAGTTATTGACAATGCGCACCACCCGTCCCTGGTCATCCAGAACGCGGGCAAAGGCATTGGGCCGATAACACTCCGCCAGAATGCGCTCGTTCCAGTCGTGAAAGGGGCTGGCGCTGGGCTGACGCTGAATGCGGTTAAGCCAGGGATCCTCCCGCGGCGGCTGATAGAAATGGCCGTGTAACACCACGTAGGGAGCAGTTGCCCTTGGCCGCGCCGAGGCCCGATCGCCAGCCCCCGCCGAGAAGGGAGCTATCTGGGTCGGCGAGTCTCCATAGCCTGACTGTGCCGCTGGCCTGTCGGAATTCTTGGAGCCACTCGGCATCATAAGATCACACTCCTTAAGCTCCCCCCAACTTGGGTTACAGGGGGACGAGCTGTTAACTTAAATTCATATTCATACGTTACAGCGATCCCCGATCTGCGGCGGTGAATGTAAAAGATTCAGTTAGAAATTTGACAGGCAACAAACATCGGTCAGTAATCTTTGCGTTTTTCTCACAACAGAAGGGATCGCGGCTGGATCCCTTCCCTGAGCAGACCCAAGCTCGCCAACTTACATTGCCCAGTGCCACCAGCCCAGACCCACCAGCACCGCCGTGATGCCGTAGAGGCATCCCACCACCTGCACCTCTGACCAGCCGCCCAGCTCCAGATGGTGGTGCAAGGGCGACATGCGCAGCAGCCGTTTGCCTTGTCCGGTTTTGCGTTTGGTGTACTGGAAGTAGCCCACCTGCAGGATCACCGACAGGGCTTCTGCCACCAGCACTGCGCCCATCCAGGCCAGGGCCCAGAGCTGATCCCCCAACAGCGCCAGCCCTGCCAGAGCGCCCCCCAAGCCCAGGGAGCCGGTATCGCCCATAAATAGCCGCGCCCGGTGGTGGTTGTGCACCAGAAAGCCCAGACAGGCGCCGCTGAGAGCAAAGGCCAGCCCTGCCAACTCCGAATCCGCTGCTGTCAACCCAAGCCCCGCCAGGACAAGGGCCACCACCCCTGCCGCCAAGCCGTCCATGCCGTCGGCAAGGTTGACAGCGTTGTTGGTTCCCACCAACACAAACAAAGCCAGCGGCCAGAACAGCCAGCCCAGGGAGAGGGTGCCTATTCCCGGCAGGGTTAGAACGGTAGGGATCCCTTGCCAGGCCAGGTAGCCGCAAAAAACCAGCCCGATCCCCACCTGGAGCAAAAGCTTCGCTTTGGGGGACAACCCCTTGTTGGAGCGCTGCCGGATAACCAGCCAATCGTCCAGCCAGCCGACCAAGCCATAGGCCAGAGTCAGCAGCGCCACCGCCAGCCACTGGGGATCCCAGCCGCTCCAGCTCCCGGCCACCAGCAGCCCCACAGGCAAAAAGCTGATCCCACCCATCGTCGGCGTGCCTGCTTTCTTATGGTGGGACGGGGGCCCCTCTTGGCGGATGACCTGCCCTGCCTTCCAGCGCCGCAAGGCAGGGAGGAGCAGGGATCCCAGCATAGCCGATCCCAGTACGCTCAATCCAAAGGGGACGATCACCTGGGGCCGGATCCCGATCACCAGGGCCGAGAGGGCCAAGCCCAGAGTCAGGGAGAGCGCCATCCCACCCCAGTCCGCCTCTTCCAGATCGGGAAGCGTATCCGCATCCGTCCTTTCTGAACCCCTCACACCTTCAACCTCCAACACGCCACAACCGCTCAAAAAACTCCGGCAGGGGAGCCCAAGAAAACTCTATCCTGCCGGAAGCTCAGAGGTGAAGGGCCGGTGGGCGCCTAGTAGGGCCACTTCCAGTTGCGCACCTCCGGCAGATCCTCCCCATGTTCGCGGATGTACTGCTTGTGCTCGACGAGCTTATCCTGAATGATCTGCTTGATGTGGGCCCGTTCGTATTTGAAGCGCTCCACCCGGTCTAACACGTCATCCGCCAAGCTGAAGCGATCCACCTCGTTGAGGACGCACATGTCGAAGGGGGTGGTGGTGGTGCCTTCCTCCTTGTAGCCGCGCACGTGCAGGTTGTGGTGGTTGGGACGGCGGTAGGTGAGGCGGTGGATCAGCCAGGGGTAGCCGTGGAAGGCAAACACGATGGGCTTATCGGGCGTGAAGATACTGACGTAATCCACATCGCTGAGGCCGTGGGGGTGTTCGCTGGGCGGCTGCAACTTCATCAGGTTCACCACGTTCACCACCCGGATCTTGATGTCCGGCAGGTGCTGCCGCAAAAAGTCCGCCGCCGCTAGGGTTTCCATCGTCGGCACATCGCCGCAGCAGGCCATCACCACATCCGGCTCGGAGCCCTGGTCGTTGCTGGCCCACTCCCAGATCCCCAGGCCCTGGGTGCAGTGCTTGATGGCGGCATCCATGTCCAGATACTGCAGGGCCGGCTGTTTCCCTGCCACGATCACGTTGACGTAGTGGCGGCTGCGCAGGCAGTGGTCGGCCACCGAGAGCAGGGTGTTGGCATCCGGGGGCAGATAGACGCGGATGATTTCGGCTTTTTTGTTGACCACGTGATCCAAAAAGCCGGGATCCTGGTGGCTGAAGCCGTTGTGATCCTGCCGCCACACGTGGGAGGTGAGCAGGTAGTTGAGGGAGGGGATGGGCCGCCGCCAAGGGATGTGCCGGGTGGTTTTCAGCCACTTGGCGTGCTGGTTGAACATGGAGTCCACCAGGTGGATGAAGGCTTCGTAGCAGGAGAAGAAGCCGTGGCGGCCTGTCAACAGGTAGCCCTCCAGCCAGCCCTGACAGACGTGCTCGCTCAAGATCTCCATCACCCGTCCATTGGGGGAGAGGTGCTCGTCGTAGTCGTAGATAGGCGCCACCCAGGTGCGGTCGCTGGCCTCAAACACGGCGTTTAGGCGGTTGGATGCAGTTTCGTCGGGGCCAAAGAGGCGGAAGTTGTGGGGGTTGAGCTTCATCACATCTCGCAAAAACTGTCCCAGCACCTTGGTGGCCTCGGCCTCCGTGGTGCCAGGGCGCGGGACGTCTACGGCGTAGCGGCGGAAGTCCGGCATTTTCAGCTCCCGCGTCAGCAGGCCGCCGTTGGCGTGGGGCAGGGCACCCATGCGTTTTTCCCCTTTGGGGGCCAGCTCTTGCAGCTCGGGCCGCAAACGGCCGTTTTCGTCGAAGAGCTCTTCTGGCTTGTAGCTGCGCATCCACTCTTCCAGGAGCTTGAGGTGCTCCGGGTTCTTGGCCAGATCCGCCAGTGGCACCTGGTGGGAGCGCCAGAAATCCTCTACTTTTTTGCCGTCCACCTCTTTGGGGCCCGTCCAGCCTTTGGGGGTGCGCAGGATGATCATCGGCCACTGCGGACGGGTAGGATCCCCTTTGCTGCGGGCGTGGTGCTGGATTTCTTGAATCTCGTGGATCACCGTGTCCAAAGTGGCGGCCATCAACTGGTGCATCTGGGCTGGCTCAGAGCCCTCGACAAAGTAGGGTTTGTAGCCATAGCCCACAAACAGGCTTTGCAGCTCTTCACGGCTGAGGCGGGCCAAAACAGTGGGATTGGCGATCTTGTAGCCGTTGAGGTGCAGAATCGGCAGCACCGCCCCGTCGTGGATGGGGTTGAGGAACTTGTTGGAGTGCCAAGAGGCAGCCAGAGGGCCGGTCTCGGCTTCTCCATCCCCGACTACACAGGCCACCAACAGATCGGGGTTGTCGAAGGCCGCTCCAAAGGCGTGGGCCAGGGCATAGCCCAGCTCTCCCCCCTCATGGATGGAGCCGGGGGTTTCCGGGGCCACGTGGCTGGGCACGCCGCCGGGGAAGGAGAACTGCTTGAAGAGCTTGCGCATGCCCTCGGCGTCTTGGCTGATGTTGGGGTACACCTCGCTGTAGGTGCCCTCCAGGTACGTGTTGGCCACCAGAGCGGGGCCGCCGTGGCCGGGGCCGGTGATGTAGAGGATGTTGAGGTTTTCCCGCTTGATGATGCGGTTGAGATGCACGTAAATAAAATTCAGCCCCGGCGTGGTGCCCCAGTGCCCCAGCAGGCGCGGCTTCACATGCTCCAGCTTGAGGGGTTCCCGCAGCAGCGGGTTGTCCATCAGGTAAATCTGCCCCACCGACAGGTAGTTGGCGGCCCGCCAGTAGGCGTCCATTTTGCGCAGTTCGTCGTCGGTCAGCGGTTTTGTCGAGAGCTGTTCTGCCAAAACCATAGCCGTACCCCCCAGGTATCTCTACTCCCATGGTGAGCCAGGTTGGGGCGTAGGCTTGGGGATCTTGGGATTCCTTTGGATTTGGGAGATGGGGTGAGGGTTGACAAGGGCGGGCCTAGGTAGAGCTGCAGCATTTTGCCCATGACCATTAGATACTCTCCCTGAGGGGCACCCCTCACCCCCAACCCCTCTCCCTGAGGGACACCCCTCACCCCCAACCCCTCTCCCTGAGGGAGAGGGGAGTTAGGGATCGATGTGGCAAACCTATTGTTGAATAAGGCCATGGAGATTACCCAGCAGCGAGGAAGCGTTGAGCAAAAGTTGGCATCATCCGGCGTTGGGTTAGTCTTGCTCAAGCGGCAGGTATCTTGTTACCACCACCAGGGCTTGAGGGGGGTGCCGTCGGGGAAGATCAGGCCGGCAATCCGGGATCCGCTGTGCTTGAGGCCCTCGATCTGGGCGCCTTCCAGGTTGGCCTGGGCGAGGTTGGCGCGGCTGACATCGGCCCGGCGTAGGTTGGCCCCCTGGAACTGGGCCTGGCGCAGCTCGGCGCCGCTGAGATCGGCTCCTTCCAGGTCGGCATTTTGCAAGTTGGCCCCCCGCAGATCCGCCCGCTGCAGGTTGGCCCCCCGCAAGTCTGCTCCCTCTAGGTTGGATCCGCGCAGATCCACGCGGCTGAGGTCGGCCCCCCGCAGCCGGATCTGGCGCAGCACCAGCCCCCTCAAGTCGGCCTTGCTCAGGTCTTGGCCACAGAGATCCTGCCCCTCTCCTCCCCAGTTCTGCAACTGCCAAATGTGGCGCAGCCGCTCCTCCAGGTGGGTCTCTTGGGAAAGCCGGGATCCCCGCAGGCTGGTGCCGCTGACTTTGGCCCCTCTCAAGTCGGCTCCCTCCAGATCGGCCCCCTGTAAGTCGGCTCCGCTCAGCTTGGCCCCTTGCAAATTGGCCTGGCGCAGATCCGCTTGCTGCAGTTGGGCGCCGTTGAAGTTGCAAAAGCGCAGGTTGGCCTTTCTCAAGTTAGCTTCGTAGAAGTTAGCACCCCCCAGCCGCGCCTCTTGCAGATCCACTCCCTCCAAGTCGGCGTAGGTGAAGTCCCGCTCGCCGCGCCGATAGGCCACGATCACCCCTTGCGCTCCCCCCACCGGGCGAAAGGGGCTGTAGGCGCGACAGGCCCGCTCCGCCTCCGGCTGCCCTAGCTGCGACAACAAGCGCCAAGCCGCCAGGCGCACCGCCCAAGAGCTGTTGCCGGCCAGGGCCGCAATCAGCTCGGCCAGGCCCGCCGATCCGTACTCCAGCAACTGGGGCAACGTAGCCAGGCGCACCGCTTCGTCGCTGTGGGCAAGGCGCCGCCGCGCCCCCTCGATGCCTCCCAACACCAAAGCCTGGGCCGGGGCGGTCGCCGTTTGACCCCCCAACACCAGATCCCAAAGTCGTGGCCGGGTGCCACCGGAGAGCTGGGAGTTGCCGATCATGGGCCCGGCTATACCCAACGTCCCACCACGACGCGGATGGTGCCATCCTCCAACACTTCTTCGGCCTCAATGGCATAGCCCTGTTCCCGGGCCGAGCGCAGCAAGCTTTTGTGGGCGTAGCGCTGCAAAATCGGCTCCAAGAAGGTCTGGGGATCGATACCTGCTCCCCACAGATCGGTCACCAGCTCGTAGTGATCCCCGTTGCGGCGAAAGCCGATGTCGAAGCCATTTTGCTGACGGATCACCAAGTCGGCGCGGGTGCGATTCCACAGGTAGCCGCGCAAGCTGGCATCCCGCTGCACGGCGTAGCCCAGTTCCTTTAGGGTCTCTTCCAAGAGCTCGGCGTCCTTGATTTGCACTTGCAGAGTGGTGAAGTGAGACATGGCGGTTACAATCCTTTGCGGGATGGAGACGGGATCCTCCACTATAAAGTGCCCTTGCGGTTGTGGAAAAAATGTGAAAAAGCATCACGTGGATCCCTAACTCCTCCCCTGGACAAAGGAGTCGCGGAAGTGTCTCAATCGGGTTTGCAATGAGCCTATCTGTGGGCGGATCCCTGCCGGCAAAATGGTTTAATGGGAGTTTAGCCCTTCACTTGACCCCTATGGCTGAGACCTTTCTTTACAACGCCTTGCGTGCCGCCCTCGACGAAGAAATGGCCCGCGATTCCAATGTATTCGTGCTGGGAGAGGATGTCGGCCATTACGGCGGCTCCTACAAAGTCACCAAAGACCTGTATCGCAAGTATGGGGAGATGCGCCTGCTGGATACCCCCATTTGCGAGAACAGCTTCACCGGCCTGGCCATCGGGGCAGCCATGACCGGCTTGCGCCCGGTGGTGGAAGGGATGAACATGGGTTTTTTGCTCCTGGCCTTCAACCAAATCGCCAACAACGCCGGCATGCTGCGCTACACTTCCGGCGGCAACTTTAAGATCCCACTGGTCATCCGCGGGCCGGGCGGGGTGGGCCGCCAGTTGGGAGCCGAGCACTCGCAGCGGCTGGAGGCTTACTTTCAAGCGGTGCCCGGCCTCAAGATCGTGGCCTGTTCAACCCCTTACAATGCCAAGGGTTTGCTCAAGTCGGCCATCCGCGACGACAACCCCGTTCTCTTTTTCGAGCATGTGCTCCTGTACAACTTAAAAGAAGATCTGCCGGAGGAAGAGTATCTTTTGCCTCTGGATAAAGCCGAAATTGTCCGATCCGGGTCGGACGTTACCCTGCTCACCTACTCGCGCATGCGCCACCACGTGCTCAAGGCTGTGGATACTTTGGTGTTACAGGAGATCGATCCCGAGGTGATCGATTTGATTTCCCTCAAACCTCTGGATATGGAGACCATTGCTGCTTCGGTGCGCAAAACCCACCGGGTGGTCATCGTTGAAGAAGACATGAAAACAGGCGGCATTGGGGCGGAGCTGACCGCCCGCATCATGGAAGAATTGTTTGACGAGCTGGACGCGCCGGTGGTGCGGTTGGCCTCCCAGGACATTCCCACCCCCTACAACGGCACGCTGGAGGCAGCCACGATCGTGCAGCCGGCAGATATTGTGGCGGCGGTGGAGCGGCTCCTCTACGCTGATTAGAGCCCCTGGCATCAGACGTCGAAATCCTACTCCCAGCTCCGCAATCACCTGCAAAGTTCTCAGGGCAACCTTGCTAAGATTTCCATGGCAGGGATCCCAGGCTATGCAAGGCGTACTGCTGATCCTCTACATGTTGTTTGTCAGTGGCCTGATTGCCGTGGTTGGGGATCGGGTTGGCTATCGGATTGGCAAAAAGCGCCTCACCTGGTTTAACCTGCGCCCCCGCCACACGGCCGTTTTGGTAGCCGTGATTACCGGGGTGAGCATCTCGGCGCTGACCTTGGGCACACTGCTGCTCCTCAACCGCTCCCTGTCGGAGGCCCTGTTCAGCTACACCAACCAAATTGCCCAGGCGGAGCAGGAGCTGCGGGCCCTCAACCGCCAAAAGGCCCTGCTGGAAGCCGAAAATGCCGCTCTCAGGGTTGAGCGAGACCGCCTCAAGCTGGATCTCGACCAGTTTCGCAGCCAGCAATCGGCAGCCCAGACCCGCCTGAGCGAAGTCCGGGATCAACTGACCTTGGCGCTGCAGGAGCGGCAAGAGGCAGAAGCCAAGCTGGCGGCAGCCAATGAGCAACTGGCCCAGGTGCAGCCCAGCCTGGCTCGAGCCCAGGCCGAGTTGGAGGCGGTGAAGGCAGAGGTGGAGTCGGCCCGGCAGGTCATTGCCACGCTGCAGTCGCAAAAACAAGCCCTGCAACTGGATCGGGATCAGTTAGAGCGCTCGTTGGATACGGCCCAGGCAGCTCTGGCCCAACTGGAGAGCCAAAAAAAACAGCTTGAGCAGGAGATCGAGCAGCTCAACCAGTTGGCGGTGCGGTTGCGGCGGGGAGAGTTGGCCATCCTGGCCGGAGAAGTCTTGGCGACGGGGGTTGTCGAGTCGCCGGAAGGGGCCAAACCGGAGGTGATCCGGCAACAGTTTGAGCGACTGTTGGCTCAGGCCGAGCGACGGGCCCTCGTCCTCGGATCCCAGCCCATGCCCCCTCTGGAAAACGCGATCTTGATCCGCCGCGAGGATGCCGATCAAGCCTTGGAAAAGCTACAAGAACCCGGTAGCTGGGCGGTGCGCATTCTCTCGCTCTCCAATCGGCTCAAGGGCGAGCCTGTGCCTGTGCTGGTACAGATCTACCCCAACCAGCGGATTTTCGCCAAGGGATCCGTGCTGGCCCAGGGGGTGATCCAGCCGGGTTTGAGCGAAAATCAAATCCAGCAGCAACTGCTGCGACTGCTGAACCAGGCCAATCAGCGCTCGCAAGAGGAGGGGCTCCTCTCCGATCCCATCACCGGCACCGTTGGGGAATTCTCGCAGGTGAAGTTTTTGGAAGTGGTGCAGCGCCTCCGTCAAAGCACCACCCCTATGGATGTAAAGCTGGTTGCCGACACAGACATTTACACGGCGGGGCCGTTGCGGGTGAGTTTTCTGATGGCCGACCAACCCAGCTCTTCTGGAGTTTCACAAGCGGGGCCCCCTGAGGGATGATGGACTCACTCCGTCCGGTAAGGCTGGAAGAGGGGCGGGTGCTGATCGGTTTTGACCCGGGGCGGGACAAATGTGGCCTTGCCGTTGTGCAAGTCCAGCCGGTGTGGCAGGTCTTGCATCGGGAAGTGGTCTTGGCAGGGGAGGCGCCGGCCAGGTTGCAGAGCCTCTGGCAGCAGTTTGGAGCGGAGCGGGTGATCCTGGGCAACCAGACGACGGCCCAGGCCTGGAAACACCAACTGGAATCACTCATCCCCCCGCCGCAGATCGTCCTGGTGGACGAGCGCCACAGCTCGGAAGAGGCCCGGCGGCGCTACTGGGATTTTTACCCGCCGCGAGGATGGGAGCGACTGTTGCCCAAGGGGATGCGGATGCCGGCCAAGGCGTACGATGATCTGGTGGCTCTGATTCTGGTGGAGCGCTATTGTCGTGAGACTGAGCCGACGTGAGCTGCTGCAGGGGATCCTGCTGGGGCTGATGGTGACAGGGTGTGGTGGGCACCTGCCTCTGATTGTGGCGCTCAAGCAAGGGATCCCCGCCAGCCTGGTGAACGAGTTTCGCCGCCGCACTCAGGCTCGCTTTCGGCTGCAACTGGTGGATGAGCGGGCCCAACTGCTGGCCTATCTGCGGCAGAGCGTCCAGCCGCCTGGTTCGGCCTGGCGGGTTCGGCGGCCGGTGGCAGCTCTAAGCCTGTTGGGGGCCGACGCTTTGGATCGGGCCGTGGCTGCCGGATGGCTGGATCCCTTGCCGCCTGAGCTTTTGGGGGAACGATGGTCCAATTTGGATCCCCGCTGGCAAGCCGCTGCGCGCCGGGAAGGACAGATCTGGGGTGTGCCTTGGCGCTGGGGGGTAACGGCCATCGCCTACCGCCGCGATCGGGTGGGCAAGCCGATTCGGGACTGGGAAGATCTGTGGCGGCCTGAGCTGACCGGCAAGATCACCCTGCCGGATCACCCGCGGGAGGTGATCGGGCTTGTCCTCAAAAAGATGGGCCGCTCCTACAACGATCCCCTCGACCCTGAGGATGTCGAACTCCGGCAAGAGCTGGGATCCCTGCACCGCCAGGTTTTGGCCTATACTTCCGCCGACTACCTGCCCATCTTGCGCCTGGCCGATAGCTGGGTGGCCGTGGGCTGGTCGCAGGATCTCTATGCCACCCAAGCCAACTACCCGGAGCTGGAAGTGGTGATCCCGGCGTCTGGCTCCGCCATCTGGTGGGATGTCTGGGTGCGACCTCACCTCAAAAACCCTGCCGACCCAGAATCAACCCAGACAGATGCTGGATCCCTGCTGGCCAACTGGATTGACTTTGTCTTGAATCCTGAGTTTGCCCCTCGCCTGGTGAATCTGAGCGGGATCGCTTCGGTTGTGCCGCTGGATTTGGCGCAACTGGCCCCCCGCCTGCAATGCCGAGCCGACTTTCAAATCTCCACTTGGCAACGCGCAGAGATCTGGCGCCCCTTGAGCTCAGCCGAGGCCGAGTCCTATCTTAATCTCTGGGATCAAATGCGACGGGGCCTTCTGTAGAGCCACGGCCCGTGGCAGGCTTTGGCATCTATCGGGTGGACAGTTGAGAAGTCTTGTGCCGGCCCGCAATACTTTGTCAAGGTTTGCAACGCTGCTGAGGAGCTGTGGTAGGATGCCTGCTGTCTGATGAGCCAGTCGCATTTGCATCGAGGAGAGCGCCTTGAGCCTGAGAGTTGCTGTTGTGGGAGGTGGCCCAGCCGGAGCCTCTGCCGCCGAAGTTTTGGCCCAAGCCGGAATTGAAACCTTTTTGTTGGAGCGGAAGCTGGACAACGCCAAGCCCTGCGGGGGGGCCATTCCCCTCTGTATGGTCTCCGAATTCAACCTCCCTGAGGAGATCATTGACCGCAAAGTGCGCAAGATGAAGATGATCTCCCCTTCCAACTATGAGGTGGATATCGTCCTCGACAACGAAAACGAATACATCGGCATGTGCCGCCGCGAGATCTTGGATGCCTTCTTGCGCAACCGTGCCCATCAAAAAGGGGCGGAGCTGATCAACGGCAAAGTGATGCATCTGGAAATTCCCCAAAATAACCGGGATCCCTACATCCTCCACTACAACGATTTCTCCGACGGCTCGAGGCAAGGGAGACCGCGTTCTTTGGCGGTGGATGTGGTGATCGGGGCGGATGGGTTCCACTCCAAGGTGGCGGAAGCCATTGGTGCTGGCGACTACAACTATGCCCTGGCCTTTCAGGAGCGGATTCGGCTCCCGGACGACAAAATGGCCTACTACGAAGAGCGGGCAGAGATGTACGTGGGGGACGATGTTTCTCCAGACTTCTATGCCTGGGTCTTCCCCAAGTCCAACCATGTAGCCGTAGGCACCGGCACCATGAAGGCCAACCAGGCCAACATCCAAAAGTTGCAAGCTGGGATCCGTGCCCGCGCTGCCGAGCGGATTCGGGGGGGGCAGGTGATTAAGGTAGAGGCCCATCCGATCCCGGAGCATCCGCGTCCGCGCCGCGTGGTGGGCCGTGCGGCTTTGGTGGGGGATGCGGCAGGCTATGTAACCAAATCCAGCGGCGAAGGGATCTATTTTGCCGCCAAGTCGGGCCGCATGTGTGCCGAGACCATCGTCGAGACCTCCAACGGCGGGAAGCGCGTCCCCAGCGAGGAGGAGCTCAAGCTGTATCTCAAGCGCTGGGATCGCCAATACGGCCTGACCTACAAGGTTTTGGATATTCTACAACGGGTGTTCTACCGTTCCAACGCCACTCGCGAAGCCTTTGTGGAGATGTGCGCCGACCGGGATGTGCAGCGGCTAACCTTTGACAGCTACCTCTACAAGACGGTGGTGCCCATGAACCCTTGGGTGCAGTTCAAGATCACGGTCAAAACCCTGGGCAGCCTGATCCGCGGCAACGCTTTAGCTCCCTGAGGATCCCTACTGCCACTGGAAGGTGACGGTAACGCGATCCCAATTGGCTTCCGTTTTCAGCACACTGGCAGAGGCCCGTTGTCCGGCGGGCACATCGCTGGGCTCAAACGCGGCCACCCGCGTATCGATGACTGCTTCTCCCTGATAGAAGGTGAAACGAGCGCGGGCGTTGAGAACGGTGCGGGTGCTGCGGTTGATCGCCTCCACGCTCAGGCGGCTGCCGGCCCCTACCCGTTCTTCTCGAATGGATCCCACGATCACGAAATCTCCCGGGTTGGGCGCAGATGTGGCGGCGGTCGGCGTTGGGCTGGCCATCGGTGGGGCCGTCTCGTTCTGCTTGAGGAGCTCCAAAACGCGGGCCAACTCTTGCTGGAAAAAAACAAAGGCTTCCCGCGATTGGTTGGCTACCTGGGCCAAAATCAGCCGATCCGACTCCTCTACCGGAATTTCCAGCAGGGGGGCCGGCCCTTTGAGGGTGACTCGAATGCTGGCGACCTCTTGGTTGATGAACTTATCCAGGTAGGGAAAGATGTTGAGAATGCAGTCTTGAAACGATCCCATCGGCATAATGCGATTGTTCGTCAGCACCAAGTCGGCCCGCTCACAGCTAGCCCGATCCTCCATATCGATCTCCAGGGGCACGCGGAAGGATCCCAGGCTGGTGTTGGTGATGGTGACGCCAATGCCGTACACCTCCTGTCGCCAGCCGTGGATGATCTCCAGGCTGGGACTGGTCACTTCCTCGGTGAAGTACTCTCCCGCCCAGACAGGGGATCCCCCCAGAGATAGGGTCAATAGCAACACAGGGAAATAGCAGGTCAGTCTCCGGTTCACCTCAACCTTCCTCCACGCACAGCTTGTGAATTCTGGGGCAAGGCATCGATTTGCTTCCCTGAGATGGAAATAGCCTAGCCTCAGAGCTACCGCCCAACCAAGAGACGCACCTTTTGCACTGGACACTCTCTCCGCCCCGACCTCTTGCACCAGCAGCCAATGGTCATCTCCGCAGGTATCCAAAGTATCCATTTTTACCTCAAAGCACCCCCTCAGCGGGTCTGGAGAGGCCATTTTTTGCAGGGATCCCCAAAGATCGCCACCTACTCCGTACACTGGGATCCTGGGGGGGCATGATGACCGGACAACGACTCAGCCTGTGGACGAAGCTGGCCTATGGGGTGGGGGATCTGGGCACGGGCATAACGGCCAATATCCTCATCTTTTTCCTGCTGCCCTTTCTCACCAATACCGTCGGCATGGCGGCGGGCCTGGCCGGCAGCATCTACGCCATCACCCGCTTTTGGGATGCCCTCAACGATCCCCTCATCGGCATCCTCAGCGACCGCACCCGCAGCCGTTGGGGTCGTCGCCGCCCCTGGCTGCTGTTTTCGGCTCTTCCCTTTGCCCTGACCTTTGCGGCGCAGTGGTGGATCCCTTTTCCCGGTCGAACTGGGCTTTTGTTTGCCTATTACCTGGCGGTGTCGCTGCTGTTTAACACCTTCTACTCTGCCGCCAACATTCCCTATGCCTCTCTGACAGCGGAGCTGACCCAAGACTACGACGAGCGCACCCAGCTCAACCAGTTCCGCTTTGTCTTCTCGGTGGGAGGCAGCATGGTTGCGGTAGTCAGCTTTCCGCTTTTGGTTAACCTGCTGCCGGATCGGGCTGCCGGCCATCTGCTGGCGGGAGCTTGTTTTGGGGGGATCTCGGCTCTGCCCCTGCTGCTCTGCTTTTGGGGGGTGCGAGAACGGTATCAATCCTGGCGGGATCCGCTGCCCCTACTGCAGCAACTGCGGGTGGCCTTCAGCAACCGCCCCTATCTATTTGTCAGCGGCATCTACCTGTGTTCTTGGCTGGCGTTTCAGTTTACGGCCACGATCATTCCCTATTTCATCGTTTTCTGGATGCAGTTGCCGGAGGTGTGGATCTCGCTAGTGGTGTTGGCGGTTCAGAGCGTTGCGGTGCTGACCCTGTTTGCCTGGACGCGACTGAGCGCCCACCTGGGCAAGCGCGCCATGTACCTGATTGGGGCGGGGTTTTGGCTGATCTCCCAAGCCGGCCTGTTTTTCCTACAGCCCGGCCAGGAGCGGCTCATGATTGCCCTGGCGCTGTTGGCGGGGGTGGGGGTTTCGGCCACGGCCTATCTCGGCCCCTGGTCGATGTTGCCGGATGTCATCGACCTGGATGAGCTGCAAACTGGGGAGCGGCGGGAAGGGATCTTTTGTGCCTTGATGGTGTTCCTGCAAAAGGTAGGCCTAGGACTGGGGCTGTTTTTCCTAGGGCAAGTTCTGGAGTGGTCTGGCTTTATCCCTTCGGTGGCCGGGGGGCCGCCGCCCACCCAGCCGGAATCGGCCCTGTTGGCCATCCGCCTTGCCATTGGCCCCTTGCCGGCGGTGGTTTTAATCGGCGGCATCCTGCTGGTGTGGCTCTACCCCATCACCCGGCAGCGCCACCGGCAGATCCTGCAGGAACTAGAAGCAAGACGGGCGGGATCCGCCTAGACAAGAGCCGCTTCCCCTCTTTAGTTGAGGATGATGCGCAGGCCGCTGCCGGAAGGCTGCACCGGCTCGGAGTTGGGCAGAATCCGCAGGCCGCTGCCGCTGGGCCGGATCCCGGTGTTGTCGGTATTGACGAAGAAGGTGTTGGAGCGGCCATCCCGCTCGTAGACCACCACGTCGTTGGAATTGAACTGGGAGCGGCAGATGATGGGGGAGTTGTCGGCAGCAGTGGCGGCGCTGCAGCGGTAGCCAGGGGCAGAGACCACTTGGCCCTCGGCATCGATGGAAAAAGGAACTCCCCCGGGCGGGAACGGAGCCAAGAGCGGCTGGTCGGGGTTGAGGATAACCGAGCCACCGGTGCTGGGTTCGACAACGATCCCGCGGCCATCAATGACGATCCGCTGAGCTTGTACAGGAGCGACAGCCCCCAAGAGCAAAGCCAGGCTTAGCCCCAGTGGGCGGGGAAAAAACAGTTTCATCGGACATCTCCTTTGGCCCAGGGCCATTCCACTCTTTGGGATCCATCGGCTACCTTGGAGGGATCCCTAACTTGATCTTGGCCCAGGTAGGGAGGATAACCCAGGGCGGAAGTCGTCACCTCGCTTGCCAGGATGGGCACTTGGCCTTCGGCTCGACTACCACAGCCCGGAACGCCCCAGCGCCAGACCCACCACCAACATCCCCAACACCAGAAAAGGCTGAGCGCTGGCCTGGTATTTCACGTCGTTGTTGAGGGGATCCCGCAGCAGGTACATGTCTTGGAAGGTGATCTGGGGGATAATGAGCAGCACCAAAATCGCCGCATAGAGTTTTAGGCCGGCTCCCAGCAAAAACGAGGCCATGCCGAACTGAAATAGATCAATCATCAGCGCCGCGATCCAGGCCGCCCCCACAGCGCCAAACATCACCGGCAAAGAGGCGAGTCCAAATTGTCTATCTCCCTCGATGCTTTTGAAATCGTTGACCACGGCAATCCCCAAGCCGGCCAAGCTGTAGATTAGAGTTAGGATGCAGACTGTCCAGTTGAGCTGGCCAAACAGGGCGTGGCCTGTCCACCAGGGCAAAGCAATGTAGCTGGCGCCCAGGGCGTAGTTGCCCAGCCAGCCATTGCGCTTTAGTTTCAGGGGCGGCGCCGAGTAGATGTAGGCAATTAGGGCTCCCGCCAGGGCAATGCAGGTGATCACCGGGAAGTCGTGGCCGGTGTACCAGTCCAGGGCATAGGCCAACCCCAGCCCCAAGATCAGCAGCACCCAGATCTGGATAACCACCCGCCGGAGGGAGATGGCCCCGGAAGGGATGGGGCGGTAAGGCTCGTTGATGGCGTCAATCTCGCGGTCGTAGTACTCGTTCAGGGTCTGGGTGTAGCCGGTCATCAGGGGGCCGGCCAGGATCATGCCCACCAGGATGAGGGCCACGTTCTCCCAAGTCCAGGTGAAATGGCCAGAAGAGGCCGCCCCCGGAATCAGGCCCCACACCAGCGGGATCCAGGTGACGGGCTTCATCAGTTGCAGGTGGACTTGCCAAACGGAGCGAGACTCCACCTCTGCCCCTTTCATGCCCAAAAGTTGACGGACACGCCGGCTGGCGGATCCTTGGTCGGTTTCAGGAGCCGGCGCGGTTTCTGCGCTGGGATCGGCAGCAGGGGCCATTGCGTCTGCCGCTGGCGCCAAAGATGGCTCTTGAGAGGTGCTTTCGCTCATAGTGGGGTGCGCAATCAAACTTCAACAACGGGGATACCCACCCCCATTCTGAGGCATCTTCCCTCGTTCCTCAAAACTTTCCTCTAGACAATCTGCGCTGCCACGAATAGGGATTGGTGCTGGGCCGGGATCCGCTCTTTCTCGGCTGCCGGGATCACCAAGGGGGGCTGCCGGGTGTAGTTGACGGGATCCCGGAACCAAGGTCGGCTGTAGGTGTTGTAAAGGAGGGGCCGGGGAGCGGTAGAACGATTGGCCCGGCCTAGGTGGATCAAGCGGTAATCGAACAGCAGGCAGGATCCCTTGGCCAGCGGCGGATCGACAAAGGGCATCTGCCGGGCCAGCTCGGTGTAGTGGGCCTCGAAAACGGCATGGCTGCCGGGCCAGAGACGGGTTATGCCGTTCTCTTCGTTGACATCCACCAGCGGAATGAGAAGATTGAGGGCATAGCAGGGGATGATGGCATCCAGAATTGCGTCGCCGAAGAGGTGGGAGAGATCCCGGTGAACCTGTTGGTCGGCGGATCCCGGCAGAGAAACTACCACCCCCAGACCGCTCAGGATCAGGCTTGATCCCAAGATTCGCTGCAAAATAGGCAGGACTAAGGGGTGGGCATAGAGCAGGGGATCGTTGAAGGGCCCCTCCAGGCGCACCGTCACCATCACTCGTCGATTGCCCACCAACAGGGCGTCGGTGTGGTTCTCGTGGGTGCAGTAGCGGCTGTAGGTGGCCAGAAAGCTGCTGTGCAGCTTGTCGATGAGCGCCGTGGGGAAGATCTCCGGCAGCACCAGGTAGCCCTCGGTGGAAAACAGGTGAAACGCCTGCTCTACGGTCTCCGGATCCGGCTGCTGTCCTGTATGGCTAAAGCGCACCTGGGCTAACACGAACCTTTACCCCTTTTGCAGACTGGCCACTGCCATCAGCATGCCCCGCGCCTTGTTCAAACATTCTTGATATTCCCGCTCTGGATCCGAGTCGGCCACGATGCCCGCCCCGGCTTGGACGCTCACCTGGCCCCGTTGAACCAGCAGGGTGCGGATGGTGATGGCGGTGTTCAGTTGGCCGGAGAAGTCATAGTAGCCGTAGGCACCGGCGTAGGGGCCGCGGCGGCACCCTTCCAGCTCGTGGATAATCTGCATGGCGCGAATTTTGGGGGCGCCGGTAACGGTGCCGGCAGGAAAGGTGGCCCGCAGCAGATCCCAGGCGCTGTAGCGGGGATCCAACTGCCCTACCACGTTGCTGACGATGTGCATCACGTGGCTGTAGCGCTCAATCTGCATCAGGTCGTCCACCTGCACGGATCCCAGGCGGCAGACCCTTCCCAGGTCGTTGCGGGCCAAGTCCACCAGCATGACGTGCTCCGCCCGCTCCTTGGGATCCGCCAAGAGCTCTTGCTCCAACTGGCGGTCTTCGGCGGGGGTAGTGCCGCGGGGGCGGGTGCCGGCGATGGGACGCACGGTGGCGATGCGCTCTTCCCCCACCCGGCTGAGCTTGACCATCACCTCTGGGCTGGAGCCAATCAGGCAGAGATCCCCAAACTGCAAAAATGCCATGTAGGGGGAGGGGTTAATCAGCCGCAGGGAGCGGTAGAGGCGAAAGGGATCCCCGTCAAAGCGGCTGGTCAAGCGCTGCGAGAGCACCACCTGAAAGATCTCGCCGGCGCGGATGTAGGCTTTGGCCTGCTCCACCGCCTGGCAGTAGGCGGCGCGGCTGAGGGTGCTGGGGGGAATGGCATCGGGCAGGTGGGGCTTCCAGTCGAGGCTGAGGTGGGATAGCGACAGGGGAGCGCTGAGCTGTTGCAGCAGCGTTTCCACCCGCTGGCAAGCTTGGGCGTAGGCCTGCTCCGCCGGCTGCTGGCGCGTGTCGGCAAAGGCCACCACCCAGATCTTGCGCTTCACCTGGTCGAAGATCAGGATGCTGTCCACCTGCATTAGGATGGCGTCGGGCGGATCCCCTGGCTGCGGGGGATGGATGGGTACCTTGGGCTCAATCCAGCGAATCAGCTCATAGCCCCAGTAGCCGAACAGCCCGCCAATGCTGCTGGGCAACTCTGGCAGGTGCACCGGCTCATAGGGCTGCAGGCAGCGGGCCAAAATGGCAAAGGGATCCCCGTGGTGCTGCTCTCGATGCCCGTCGCGGTGGATTTGCAAGGCCTGATCCCCGCGCACCTCTAGCACCCACAGGGGATCGCAGCCGAGGAAGCTGTAGCGGGCCACCTGCTCCCCTCCCTCCACCGATTCCAACAAAAAGTTGTAGGGCCGCCCGGCGCAGACCCGGTACCAGGCAGAGACAGGCGTTTCCAAGTCCGCCACCCATTCCTGGTACACCGGGATGAAATTGCCCTGTTGGCTGAGGGCGAGAAACTCCTTCAGGGAAGGGAAGATCATGGCCTGCACTTCCTGCGGTTTGCCTCTCGACTTTACCCTAAGGCGGGCAACCATTAAGCTGAGGGGGGCTTTTCTCTCGGGAACCTTGGCCATGCATACCCCATCGCAGATCCTTCGCGAGCGCCTGCGCTTCCACGGCCACAAGTACACTTTTGTCAGCCAGCGTTTGCGCTTTCCCAACGGCACAGAAGGGGAGCGGGAGTACCTCATCCACCCCGGCGGCGTTGTGGCCGTGCCGGTGACTGCCGAAGGCAAGTTTGTCTGCATTCGCCAGTATCGCTTTGCCGTCGCCGCCTACCTTTACGAATTTCCTGCCGGCACCGTCGAGCCGGGAGAACATCCGGATGAAACCATTCGCCGCGAGCTGGAAGAAGAAACCGGCCTGCGCGCCCACCGCTGGGATCCCCTCGGCCAATTTTATCTGTGCCCCGGCTATTCCAGCGAGATCATGTACGCCTACCTGGCGCGGGATCTGGAAGTGCTGGATGCTCCACCGGCCAAGGACGAGGATGAAGACATCGCCGTCGTGGAGTTTTCGCCTGCTGAACTAACGGAAATGGCCCGTTTTGGCCTGGACTTTGATAGCAAATCTATCGCCTGCTTTTGGCGGGCCCAATTGTTTTTGGCGGCAGAAAAGGGGGCTATTCCAAGTGGCAACCAGACATGAGTGGCAAACTCTGGCCATTGCAATTGCCGGTGAACCTTTGCCTTGCCTAGCTTCCCTCCCTCAGAGCGAGAGTTAGGGATCGATCCAGCGAGCCGTTCCATTTGATAATGACTACGACTTTTTTGTACAGCTTTTTCTAGCGTTATCTACGGCAGCCAGTATAGATCAATCTCTTGCATCAGTCGCCCCTGACCATCAAGGTGGGCGCGACGTTGAATTGAACATCAGAGGGATCCCTTATCCCGGTTACTTTGTTAACTGGAGAAGCCTTGGAGTCTCCTAGAATTTTAGGGTCGAGGGGTGAGGAAATATGCGGAAGCTGTTGTATTCCTATGGTCGCATAGCCTGGGGAGTGGCCTTGGTTGTCACCCTACCAACTGCCGTTGGTTCTGCCCATTCCCAGCCTATGCTTCCGCTTTTGCCGGCTGTTTCTGAGGGGGGCAGCGCGCGCGAAGGAGTTGTTGCCCTATTTCGTCAATCCATCTGGTGGGACTTCATCCGTGGCAATCGTGGCGAAAACCTGCGCCTGTTTGCGGCCAGCCTCACCGCTTCCGATCGTCAGGATGTAGTGGCCGTGTTTGAAATCCAGCGGCAGCCGACAGTGGAGCCGGTGGTGCGGGTTCTCAGCTTTGGACATCAGGGAGGATACGATTTTCGCCTGCTCCACACGGCTGAGCCGATCCCAGGGCGGTTGGTGGAAGCTCACCTGCGCACCGACATCACCCCCAGCACCCAGCCCAAGTTGGTGCTGCTCACCGAGCGAGGGGGCATCAGCCTGCTGCGGTCTGTCTTGGTCTTGGAACACCGGCTAGAGGGGTTTGTGCCGTTGCTAAGCGTAACAGACTTAAGCAATGCCAGCCTGCGGGTCAGCCCCCAAGGGATCCTGGTCATCTCCAGCGTGCCGGGATCCAACCGCGACTCGCGCGCCACCCTCTACCAGTGGGAAGGAGATGGCTTTGTCCGCCGCGATCTGTAGCATCCCAAGTTTTTCGATTGGCGACAAGGCATAGGCCGCTGGGATTCGTTCCCAATTGCTGCGAAGCAGTCCCCTGCAACTCCCCTCTCCCACTGGGAGAGGGGTCGGGGGTGAGGGGAGACTCCCATTGAAAGAGGGATCGGGGGTGAGGGAAACGTCTCCAGCCTATTGAGGGTGACCAGAGAGCTGCTGAGCCTGCCAGCAGACGCCCAGGCTGGGCGCTTGGCCCACCTGCCAGAGAAACAGGCTTTCAGCTCCCAGGGGATCCAGGCTCCAGGGATCCAGGTCAGACCCAAACCACCCGTAGGGATCGACAGGGGCAGGTTGGCCAGAGTTGGTTTGATCAAGGCGGCGCACCTCAAAATGGAGATGGGGCCCACTGGCACAGCCGCTGTCGCCCGAGAGGCCGATTACGTCCCCTGCCGCCACTCTCTGTCCCTCCTGCACCCGGATTTGGCTGAGGTGGGCGTAGAGGGTTTCCAAGCCGCCTGGCTCGTGCAGAATGCGCACCCGCAACCCCCTGACCGGGCGGCCCAAGCCAGGACACAAAAACTGCGGCTCTTGACGCGCCAAGGTGACCCGTCCTGAAGCGGCGGCCAAGATCGGCGTACCCACCGGCATGGCCCAGTCGTAGCCGGCGTGGCCATCGCTTTTGCCGCAGGGGTGCAGCGGGCCAGGGAGCCAAACTTGGCCTTGCCCACTGACAAACCGTCCGTTGCCATCTTCCTCCCCCAGGGGCATATCGTGGTCGAAAAGGTTGGTGACGGGAAATTCGCCGACAAAGGGCTTGTGCAAGAACGGCCACTGGGGCAGCGGCGCATCCCCATCGGCAGAGCGATGGCTCTCCAGCGCCAGCCGATAGTTTTCCAGCTCCTGACGCTGAGCCGGATCCTGCGACTGCCGATACAAGAGATCCACCAGGCGCAGGGCCTGAGACCAGTCCCGGCGCTCCACAGCCCGGGCCAACTGGGCGTACACCCCCACCAGGGATCCCTGCCACCGAGGTAGGGGCAGGCCCTGGGCAAAGACAGAGGGGATGTTTACGAATTGATACAATAGACAGCAAAATATCAGCAGTGTCACCGTTAGCAGCAGTGACACCTCTGTCCAGGGAGCCATCCCAAGTAGGCCGGCCCGCAAGCAAGCGGGTTCGTTCTTGGAGTTGGGCTTTCTTCCCAGGCCACCCGCTTTTCTCCTCAGCCGTTGTAGGAGCGGTAGAGAGGCAGAGCGGCTTTGCTTAACCACTCTCCTGGAGTTTCTCATGCGTTGGTTCTCGTCCTCTGGTGTTCTCGTCAGTCCGTCTTTGCAGCTTTCTGTTTGGCGAAGTGTTCTGCCTCTGTCCGGCTCAATTTGGCGGCGGCTGGAAGCTTTGGCGCTGGGTTTGCACATTCTGTCTTTGCTCTTCGGGTTGGCAGGGTTGCTTTGGGTTGTACCCCATCCTGAGTGGGTGGCCAGTTTGCCCCCCGTTGGCATTCAAGCCTTCTCCTGGAGCATGGGCAATGGCGGCGTTGCCTACATGGTGTTCGGGGCGCTGGCGGCGGCTTTGATGGGATCCCGACTGTTGGGAGTGCGGCGCCTGTTGATGTTTTTGATCCCGGCGGTGGGCATCTCCCTGGCCAGCGAGCTGTTGGGCACCAGTACAGGGATCCCCTTTGGCGACTACGGCTACCTCAGTGGGCTGGGCTACAAGATTGCCGGGCTGGTTCCCTTCACGATCCCTTTGTCTTGGTTTTACGTGGGGCTGTCCTCTTACCTGTTGGCGCGGGTGGCGCTGCAAGCGGGTCGCCACTGGCTGATCCACTGCGAGGCCATCCTGTTGGGGGCGCTGCTGCTCACCGCTTGGGACTTCGTGCTGGATCCGGCCATGACCCGCGGCTTGATCCCCTTTTGGACGTGGTTTCAGCCGGGGCCTTTTTTCGGCATGCCGTTGCAAAACTTCGGCGGTTGGATGCTGACCGGGGCCGCCTTTATGACCGTAGCCAACCTCCTCTGGGGGAAAGATCAGCCTGTGTTGAACCGCCGCCAGTTGTTGGGGCCGCTGGTGCTTTATGTAGCCAATTTTGCTTTTGCCCTGCTGATGAGCCTGGGATCCGGCATTTTCGCGCCAGCGGGGCTAGGCCTGTTGCTGGGCTTGGGGCCAGCCTTAGGGTTGTGGTGGAACGCCCCGCCTGCACCCTCCCATCCCGAAGCGGTTGAAGGAGAGGCAGCTCGAACCTGGCAGGCGCTGGAGGATCCTGGCTGGGCGGGGGTGAAATAGCTGCCTGGCGTAGTTATGAGGGAGCAACAGTGCCCTGTAGCCCTTTCGGTGCTCACCCCTCTTGCTGGCCCATATCTGCCTGGACGAATGGGGGGATCCTTCGGGGCCACCCAAAATGGAGCCCAAGTCGCGGCAGCGGTGGAGTAGTTTGTTAACTTAACTGCTGCCGCCGTGGCCAGACTTTTTTTCTGGATGAGGCGAAGTGGAAGCCGGTTCCGTTTCCTTTGATTTGTCCTGTAGCAAGCCGATCAGCAAGCAGGCCACCCCAAGGTTGATGGCCACATCCGCCACGTTAAACACCGGAAAGCGGATCCAAACCAGATTAAAAAAATCCACCACGTAGCCGTTGAGAAAGCGGTCGATGCCGTTCCCTACCGCTCCTGCCCAGACCAGACCGTAGCCCGCCTGTTCCCAACGGCCCAGGCTGCCGCCGCGAATCGCCAGCAGCGCCAGCGCCACCGCTACCCCCAACGAGACCCACTTGAGAAACTCTGCCGAATCGGCAAACAGGCTCCAGGCGGCGCCGGTATTTTCCACATAGGTGAGGTGAAACACCCCCGGCCACAGCTCGATTTCCGGCCCCGGCAGCAGCCGCTCCACCGCCCAACGCTTGGTCGCCTGATCCAGGATCACGCCCAGGATCCCGGCCAGCCAAAAGCCCGTGTTTTTCATGCCCTTTTGCTTCACCACGTCCACTGGCAATAGCGCTCAGAGGAGCACTTTTCCCATCCTGACATTCTCTCTCCCGCCTGTGGTGTGGGTGACAAACCGCAGGGGCAAGGCTTGGGGGTTCATCTGGCTGGAGAGCTTAATCAAGAAAAACGCCCGGCTGGCTGAGCCGGACGGGGATCCCACAGTCCAGATAAAGAGAGCCAGAGCGGCTACCGACCCTGTTGCTCCAGGGATCGGCGCAACTCACTGGCCATCTGCAGAAACTCTTGCGGATTGCCCGCCTTGCCGTAGGAGGAGCGATCTTCAACCTTTTTGCCACTGCCTTGGCGGGTGCGGGTGTTGAGCAAAGAGCTGGCCATTTCCATGAACTTGGCAGGGTTTCCTTCGCTGCTGCCCCGCATCACAGAGGTTCGTCCGGCACGAGTCACTGCCATAGCTACCTTGATTCTCAGAAACGAAATGCTTGTTCATATCTTCCCACAAGGGATCCCAAACCCGCCAGGCCCAGCGCTCTATTAAGCTAGGAGAATTGTTGGAGATAGCCGTGAATTCTCAGGCTTTGCATCACCAATTCGATACATTCAGAGATGCTTTGCTCGGCGGTTTTGCACACCACCTCTGGACATTCCGGCGGCTCGTAGGGATCGTCGATGCCGGTAAAATGCTGGATGAGACCTGCCCGCGCTTTGCGATAGAGGCCCTTGACATCCCGACGTTCGCATACCTCTAGGGGGGCATCCACAAAGACTTCGATGAAGTTGCCGATCTGCCGCCGCACCTCCTGCCGGGTGGCCCGATAAGGGGAAATGGCCGACACCAGCACGATCACCCCGTGGCGGGTCAGCATCTCTGCCACAAAGCCGATGCGGCGAACGTTCTCATCCCGATCTTCTTTGCTGAAGCCGAGCCCTTTGGTCAGGTGTTGCCGCACCAGGTCTGCATCGAGCACTTCCACCGCCAGCCCCAGAGCCTGCAACTGCTGGGCCACACCGCAGCTCAGGGTGGTTTTGCCCGCGCCGCTGAGCCCCGTAAACCAGACTGTTACCCCCCGCCGCCCCATGGGTGTGGATCCCGTCTCCTTAGAGCTTCGTCAGAATAGCATCCTCAGAGCAGAGTGATACACTCGAATCACTGTCCATTCTCTCTCTGTCTTGCCGCCGGCCATGTCACCGCTGAGCTCTTCTCTCGTCGATACCCCCTCGCAATCCGCGACCACTGCCGAGCTGTTCGAGCAGCATGTGATGTCCACCTACGCTCGCTATCCTCTGACCTTGGTGCGGGGGGAAGGCTGCCGGGTTTGGGATGAAGAGGGGCGGGAGTACCTGGATTTTGTGGCCGGCATTGCCACCTGCACGTTGGGCCATGCCCACCCCGCTTGGATCCAGGCGCTGACGCAGCAGGCGCAACAGTTGCACCATGTTTCCAACCTCTACTACAACCAGCCGCAGGCGCAACTGGCCCAATGGCTGACCCAGCACTCCTGTGCCGATAAGGTGTTTTTTTGCAACTCGGGGGCAGAGGCCAATGAAGGCGCCATCAAGCTGGCCCGCAAGTACGCCCATACGGTGCGCGGGATCCAGGATCCGGTGATCCTCACCGCCCAGGCCAGCTTTCATGGACGCACCCTGGCCACCATTACCGCCACCGGCCAGCCGAAATACCAAAAAGACTTTGCCCCTCTGGTGCCCGGCTTCGATTACGTTCCCTACAACGATCTCGAGGGTACGGCGGTGGTGTTGGAGCGCTGGGGCGAGCGGGTGTGTGCCGTGCTGCTGGAGCCGCTGCAGGGGGAGGGGGGGGTTGTCCCAGGAGATCCCGCCTACTTCCAGTGGCTGCGCCGGGTCTGCAGCGAGCGGGGCATCCTGCTGATGTTGGATGAGGTGCAGGTGGGCATGGGGCGCAGCGGCAGGCTCTGGGGCTACTGCAACTTGGGAGTGGAGCCGGATGTGTTCACCTTGGCCAAGGGTCTCGCCGGTGGGATCCCGATTGGCGCCCTCTTGGCCAAAGAGTTTTGCGCCGTGTTTCAGCCAGGGGATCACGCCAGCACCTTTGGCGGCAATCCCTTGGCCTGTGCAGTGGGCCTGGCGGTTTGCCACACCCTGATGGCCGAAAGCCTGGTTTGGAATGCCCAGCAGGCAGGAGCCTATCTGCGCCAGGGGCTGTCTCGCCTGGCAAGGCAGTTTCCGCAGCTTGTTCAAGAGGTGCGCGGCTGGGGCCTGATCCAGGGTTTGGTGGTGCGCATCCCGGCGGCTGAGGTGGTCAGGGCGGCCCTGGAGCAGGGGCTACTGCTGGTGCCGGCGGGATCCCAGGTGGTGCGCTTTGTGCCCCCCTTGATCGTCACGCCAAAGGAGATTGACGAGGCGCTGGCGCGGCTGGAATCGGCTCTGCAGAGCTTAGCCGTTGGCGATGGCGGGACAGAGTCCTGGCAAGCTTAGCCCTGGTAGAGCTGTTGCAAAAACGCCTGCAGCCGCTGGCGGGCCTCATGGGGCAAGGGATCCCTGGCCTGCTCGAGCAGGGGCAGTACCTCCTCGGCGTAGGCCGGGACAAAGCCGGCAGCCGGCCAGAGCAAGTCCGAGGTAGATCGCAGGTTCCACACTTGGGATCCCTGCTCGAGCAACAGGGGCCGCACCCAGAGCAGCGCCGGGGATCCCGCCTCAAGATTGTGGAGAGAAACCTGAATCAGCTCCACGTAGAGGGTGGCTTGCGGCCCCGGCAAAGCTAGAAGGCGGCGGGGTGAGGTGGGGGCACTCCCTACTTCCGTCCCAGCAGGCAGAGGACGTCCTCTAAGGGGGGGCTCCTCACCAGAGCCACATTGAGCAGGCAGACAGGGCCACAGGGTCATGGAACGGCTGGCTTCCGCTTAGGAACGATCGAGACAAACTACACCTGATCTTAAGAGACGCCTTCTCAGGTTCTGCGAGGGGATCCCGTCGGAAGCAGAGATTGCCCAAGGTGCTAGTCTTGCAGGCAAGGCTCCTCGAAATTCCTTGCAACCGGATCCCGCCATGATGCACACCTTTATCCCACCCCACCGCTTTTTCCCCTACCTGACCTGGACGGAGATCCAGGCCATGCCCGACAAAGAGAATGTGGTGATCATCCAGCCCGTAGCCTCGATCGAGCAACACGGGCCCCACCTGCCCCTAGTGGTGGATGCCTGCATCGGCACCGCAATCATCGGGCGGGCCATGGAAAAACTAGAGCCGGGGATCCCGGCCTATGTCCTGCCCACCCAGTGCTACGGCAAAGCCAACGAGCACTGGCATTTTCCGGGCACCATCACCCTCTCGGCGCAAACCCTGATGGCGGTGCTGACCGAAGTGGCCGAAAGCATTTACCGGGCCGGGTTTCGCAAGCTGGTGTTCCTCAACTCCCACGGCGGCCAGCCCGAAGTGCTGCAGATTGTGGCCCGCGACCTGCACCAGAAGCACGAAGACTTCCTCCTTTTCCCCATCTCCGTCTGGCGCGTTCCCCACCAAGGCCAGGAGCTGATGACCCCGAAAGAACGGGAACTGGGCATCCATGCCGGCGACGGCGAGACCAGCATGCTGATGTACCTGTTGCCCGAGACAGTACGAACTGACCGCTTGGTCTGCGAGTACCCTCAGGATCTGCCGGAAGACAGCCTGATTAGCCTGGAAGGGCGGATCTCTTTTGCCTGGACAACTCGCGACCTCAGCAAGAGCGGCGTCCTGGGGGATGCCACCGCCGCCACGCCGGAAAAAGGCAAACTTTTGGTGGAGTCCATGGCCGATGGCTGGGTGCGGCTGATCCGGGATCTGTACAAGTTCCAGCAGCCCCAGGCTTGGCGCAAAGACCCGCTGCCAAGGTAGGGATCCCGGCAGATGTCTTTACCTTCTGAGGCTTCTGGCCAACCCTAGCCTGCTTCTCAGGAGCGGAAGCAGCGACTTCGCCAGGACGGGTGATAGGCTTGAGGGGAAGTTCCCCTACCCTGTGAGGGGAGAGCAATGGTTCTTGCCTCAAAGCCAGCCACCCCTCCCATCCTCGAGCGGCACGACGCCACTTGGCAGGACTACCTGACCATTGGCAACCATCCCACCCTGGACTGGCAGAAGATTTCTTTTTACCAGGGCTGGTTGTGGGTCAACATGGGCAAAGAAGGGCCAGAGCACGCCTCCGTCAGCGATTTGATGACGGCCATTTTTTTCGCTTGGGCCTTTCTACACCCGGATGTGCCCCTGCAGTCCTACGGTCGCTGTCTGATTGAGTACCCAGAAACCCACGCCTGTGCCCCCGACCTGGTGCTCTACAAAGGGGAGAACATCCCCAGGTACCAAGCTGGCGAGCCGCGGCGGATTGATTTGCGTTTCCAAAGACCCCCTGACCTGGTGGGCGAAATTGCCGACACTACCCTCAGCCTTGACCTGGACGAGCAGAAGCAGCTTTATGCCAGCCTGGGCATTCCTGAGTACTGGGTCATCGATGTCAAAGGGCGGCGCGTCTTTGCCTTTGCCCTGGCCGAGGACAGGCGCTATCGGGCCACTGCCCAGTCGCAGGTGCTGGCGGGCCTGCCGATAGCCCTGCTTGAGCAGGCTCTGGAACGCCTGGCCAGCGAGACCAACACTGCTGCGGCCAACTGGCTCCTGCAACAGCTCCAACGCCAGGCTTGAGGCCACCGCTGATAAAGATTTTAGGAGAGGTCAGTCTTCTGATTCTTCTATCTTGGGATCCAAGCTCTTGGCGGTAAGGCGCAGGGCCTCTGCCTGATCCATCACTCGTGGAGCTTGTGCTGCCGTCTCAACGCCCTGGCGATAGCTCTCCCACAGAGGCATTTCCGGGTAGGTCTGCTGCAGTTCCTCAATCCGATCCAAAAGGGCCGCCAGCCAGCCGGCTGTGCCCCAGGTGAGCAAAAACTGGAAGGGGTTCCAGAGGTTGAGCTGCCGCCCCAACTCATTTAAGCTCTCGTTGCGGATGGGCGGATCGAAGATGTTGGCCACCGTCATCAACTGTCGTGCCAGCAGGGGTCGAAGGGCTTTCTCGGCAGCCTCCACCACGGCAGGGATGGCGGCCTGGATCCGGTCGGGGTCGGGAATATTCCGCGCCTGGGGCAAGGCTTGCAGCACCAACTCCAGCCGCCGCCCTGCCTCTGCTGATTCCAAGGCCGATTCCAGGGTGGTGCCCACACTGAGAAACACTTCTCCCGTCAGCAGCCGCACTGCATCGATGACCAGGTGATACAGGGGGGGGATCACGAGCTTAATCCACTCGCTCTGGAAAAACTCCCGCAGCCGCCGGGCCGCATAGTCCCCCACCTGGGTGGTCTGGATCCCCACTTGGGTGAGATTGAGGTACCAGTCGGGGGGGGATCCCTTGGGATCCAGCCAACGGCGCAGGGTTTGCCATTCTTCTTGCGTGAGAGCGGTGCGTCCCTGTTTCAAACCGGTTCGCCGCAGCTTGCCCTCGGCATTCAAGAGCCTGCGCAGCTCCGGTGTGCCCAACAAGGACAAAGCACCTGCCGAACCCACACTGCCAATCTCGATGGCAATCAAGGTGACTAACAAGGCGGCTGAGGCTGTCACCTGGATCTGGCCGGTTTTGTCCATCACAAGAGGCAGGCGGCTGTTGCCATAGGCACGGGCACTCATCGCCTCCAGAGCAGAGCGTTGCTCAGAGCTCAGCACCCAGGAATCGGTTTCCGCCGGCTCCTGCAGGCCGTGATACAACAGGCTGGCCACCCAGGCTCGATCGGCAGCCCGCCCCAAAGAGCCAATGACCACCTCCCATTGGCAGGGGTTAAGCAAGGGCAGGAGGGCTTGCAGCTCTTGCCGGATGGGCTCTGGAGAAGTTGCACTTCTTGCCCTGTCCAGAGCTGCCTGCAGCCGATCCCGCGCCTCTCGGCACAGCCCGCCCCACTCCAGTTGCAGGCGGGCCAGGGTTTGTTGCACCGTTTCTTCGGAGCGCCGGGGCAGATCCTGCCAGCCCGCCTCCAGTTGCCGCCACAGCTCCTCCCAGTTCAGGCCCTCAGCAGCGCCATTGACGGGATCCGCAGCAGTGCTGGGCGAGGCATTGTGGGGCTCGGAAGCGGAAGAAGGATCCAGGGGCTCAGACATGGACAGAAGTGGCCTCAAGGGGATTACCGGCATTATAGCTAGGGGTAGAAGGCCAGCCGCGGTAAACCCAACGTTTCCGGCCATCCCATCATCAAGTTGAGACACTGCACTGCCTGCCCGGCTTGCCCCTTCATCAGGTTGTCGATGACCGACAGGACGATAACCCGGTTGGTGCGGGTGTCCACCTCCAGCCCAATCAGGCAGGTGTTGGTGCCGGAGACCCATTTGGTTTGCGGGTAAACCCCCCGCGGCAGCACCCTCACCCAGGGGGATTGGCGATAAAAAGCATTGTAGATAGTGAGCAAGTCTTCCCCCACAAAGCCGGGATCCCGCAGGTTGGCGTACAACGTAACGTGGATGCCCCGCACCATGGGCACCAGGTGGGGCGTAAATTGCACAGTGATGGGCGTGTGGGTCAGGTCGGCACAGCCCTGCTCGATCTCGGGCGTATGCCGGTGTTGGGCCACGCCATAGGCCGCCAGCGAGCCGTCCACCTCGGCAAACAGGGATCCCACCTTGGGGGTGCGACCTGCCCCCGAAACGCCGGACTTGGCGTCGAAAATGAGGCTGTCCAGCTCCACCAACCCCTGCCGCAGCAGCGGGGCCACTGCCAGCAACGAGGCGGTGGGATAGCAGCCGGGACAGCCCACCAGTTGGGCTTGGGCAATCGCCTCGCGATACAGCTCTGGCAGCCCATAGACCGCCTGCTCATTGGCTTGGCGATAGGCAGGGCTGGGCCAGTTGGGATCCGTCTGCCCCAGGCGGTACCACGATTGGTAGGTGGCCAGGTTGCGGAAGCGGTAGTCTGCCGAGAGATCTAGAACTTTGCAGCCTTTGGCCAGCAAAGGCGGGGCCAGGTCCGCCGCCAGCCCATTGGGCAAAGACAAAAACACCACCTGGCTGCTGGCGGCAATGCGATCCACCTCTACCGGCTGCACGGTCAGATCCACCACCTGGGCCAACTGGGGATAGAGATCCCCATAGCGCTTGCCGGCACTGTCCTGGCCGGCCAAGTAGGTAAGCTGCACGCCGGGATGCTCGCTCAGCAGCCGCACCAATTGCACTCCTCCATACCCGGAAGCCCCGACAATGGCGACGCGGACGGGATCGACGGGTGGGAAGGAGCGGGGCGCCATATTGGCCATGGGGAGCTGCCTGTGCAGGAGAAGTTACATGATGGCTTGCCTTAAGTTCTATCGCATTTTTCCGCCGCATTTGCCCCTGCATCTTGTTCATCCGCACGGGTATTGCCCAGCAACCCAGTGGGATTTGTTATGCTGGGCTCACCGGAGCTGCTTCGGCCTTGGCAGCGGCTTCTATCTTTCTTTGTGTCTGTCTGGGTAGCTTCATCATCTTCGGTCTATGCACTATGAGCGATTGATCAACATTGTTCTGCGAGCCTACGGCCAAAGCAGCCGCCATGGTCTGGATCAAGAAACCCTGACCCTCTACTCCGAAGGCCCCTACACCCTCTACAAGCTCACCTCCCATTTCGACCGCCGCTCCATTTTTGTCTTGGCCCAGAATCAGCGGGATATGTTTGTTTCCGGCGATGCATTTCACAACAAGCTGATCCCGGGGGAATGGCAGGCGTGGCTACACCAGAAAGCGTTGAGCATTGCTCCCGATACAGCAAAAGCGGGCTAGTCGGAGACGAGCCCGCATCCAGCCTGTCGAGATCCGGCCAAGAGCTGTAGGGACTACCTGTTGTTGGCCAAAACCCCTGGTTGAACCTGTCGGGGCACCACCGAGAGCCGATCCAGCTCAGCACAATAGGCCAGATCCCTGTCGTTTTCCGGCCCAAGCCCCAACAGCCGCTGCCCGTGGCTAGAGCGCCGCAACAGACCCAGGAGATCCTCCTGCCAAGTTTGGTAGAGAGCTAGGGCGGCCACCGCTTCGTCGTTGCCCAACTGCTCCAACGAGCAGCCCAAGCGATGCAAAATCGCCCCGGCACAGGCGGTGTCTTCCAACGAAAAGGCCCCTTCCCAGCCGGATCCCACCAGCCACACTTCGGCAAAAGCTCCTTGTCTGAGAAATTCCACCACCGCTCCCAAGTTCACCAGGGCCGCCGTGATCACCACCGGGATCCCTTCTAGGCGCTGCAGGCTGCGCGTGCCGTTGGTGGTGCTCAGGAAGATGCGCTTGTCTTGCACGCGGTCGGGGGTGTAGTCGAGGGGGGAATTGCCCAGATCGAACCCTGCCACTGCTTTGCCCCCCCGTTCCCCCGCCAAAAGCCGCTTGCAAGCCGGCCAGTTTTGGCTTGCCTCCTGGAGCTGTTGCAAGTGAGCAAACACCTGTACCGCCTCTGCCCCTGCTGCCAGCGCTGTGGCAATGGTGGTGGTGGCCCGCAGCACATCGATGGCCACCGCGCACTCTGGGATCCCGGATAGAGGCACCTGTTCGGGCGTGTAGAAGTGGGAAAAGCGCATGGGAAAAGGGTGAGGAGCGAAAACGTTAAAACTCACGCCGGGCAAACACCAACACCGCCAGAATGAGCAGCAAAAGGGTGTAAACCAAGCCGTAAAGTGCATCTACGAGAAGTTCTGCCGGAGGGGGAACTTGGCCGTAAACGGCAGCGTCTCTCAGGTTGAGGCGCTCCAGATCCGGCAACACCCAGTAGATCATCTCGAACACTTTGCCCAACCCGCCATCTTCCACCAACTTGCTCAATTGCAACAGAGCACGGCTGGCATGGCCCATCAGGAACAGGGCAATGGTGTAGAGCGTAGCCAAAATTGAAGAGGTAAAAACCCCGAATAGCAGGGCGGCGGCGACAATCAGCGCCAGCTCCAAGAAAGTAAAGGCCGCCGCCCAGGAAACGGCCAAAAGGGGAATCGGAGCCTGCACCACCAGCAAACTCAGCAGAAAAACGGCCGTCATCAGCAGCACCAGCACCGACAGCAGAGCCGACAGGCCCAGATGCTTGCCGACAATGAACTCTGCCCGGCTCATGGGTTTGGCAATCAGCACATAGACGGTGCGCTTTTCGATCTCTTTATTCACCAGCCCTGTGCCAACGAAAATGGCCACGATCAGCCCAAAGAAGTGAATGGCCGCCAACCCCAAGTCGGCAATAATCTTGTTGTGGGCTTGGTTAGCCACCTGCGGGATCAAAACAATGGCTCCCAGCATGGCCACCGCAAATACCATCACCAGGTAGAGAATCCGATCCCGAATCGTTTCTCGGAAAACGTTGTGGGCAATGGCCACCACGCGCGTCGCATCCATGTCTGCACCCAAAGCCGTGACGATCCGACTGATACACTGGTAACAGATCCAGCTCCCATTTTATGCAGTTCCAGGCCCAGATCCAGATTCACCTGCGCCCCTCTGTGCTCGATCCTGCCGGGGCCGCCGTCCAGTCCAGCCTACATCAGTTGGGGCACACCCAGGTGCGGCAGGTGCGTATCGGCAAGCACATCCAACTGCAGCTAGAGGCTCCCGACGCCGAAACTGCCCGACGCCAGGTGGGCGAGCTGTGCGACCAACTGCTGGCCAACCCGGTGATCGAGACCTATCAAATCCAAGTGGATCCCATCGAGGGTTAATTTGCGGGGTTCGCATGATTGGGGGTTGATCGAGCTTTCGCGCCACTGTAGAGCCAGCAGGGTGTATCGACAAAGACAGTTTGGCAAGGCGATTGGGGAAGCCTAGGTTTAAGGGCTGGGCAAAGGCAAGCTTTTCACTACAAAACCGCAATTCAGTTACTCGAAAAATCCGACATAATTGGCTTTGAAAGTTTGAATATGAAAGGTTTGGCTAGGACTGGGATGGCAAAATCTATCCTAGATAGGGGCAATTTCTGTCTATTGTCGCCCACAAAAAAATAGCGGTGAATGCAAACGGCACCACCCAAAATTCCTCCAATTGCGGCACTCCCGTATCTAAGACGATTGCAGGCCGAGGGCATTGACTGTCGTCCTGTTTTCGGGAGTCGTTGCGTTTCAAACCCGATTAAGACGCTCCCCAGGCGCTTTGCGCCGCTGACGCGACCCCCCTAGCCTTTCTTCTTCTTTTTGGGAGAGGGGAGTTTTTTTATAGACAGGCTTTTAGCTTTTTCAGCACCGCTCGATCCAGTACCAACAGGGCTGAGTGCAGGCCACCTGAGTAGCCCCAGAGAAAGCCCACCGGCAGGTGACCTTTTGGTGCTTCCAGGTTGGTCTTGAGCTCCCCATACCCCAACCAGCGGCCCTGCACCCGCCAGCCGACTCTTTCTCCCATGCACGCTTCGCGGGGCAACGCCAAGAAGGAGCCCGATCTGATCCCGCCTCCCGCCTCGGGATCGCACTCCTGCCAGAGCTGCTTCTGGACGGTGAAGCCGAAGCGCCCATGGCTGGCCTGCATCCACAGTTGGTCGATCAGCCGCAACAGCGGGCAGGGGAAAGCCTGAACATCCTTGGGATCGAAAAAGCCCACCTGGGATCGCCCGCCCAGCTTTAACATCAGGGCCGTCGTCCAGCGATCCGCTTCCCCCCACCGCCCGGCCCGCAGCCGATCCCACAGCCCTTGTAGGGCGGGAGCCGCTTCTCCCACCCAGTCTGGCCAGGGGAGAGTAGCGGGCAGGGATCCCTCCCAGCTCCCTTGCCTTTCTGGACAGATCTCAAAAGGAACCAGGGATCCGGATGCCCCCTCTTTTTTCTTTATCGTGGCAGGGGTGGGGGGCGCCACTATTTGCTCCAGCTCTTCTGCTGAGTGCTGGGCCAGGAGCTGTTCCAGCTCATCTTGAGGTTGCCGGGCTAGAAGCTGCTCTAGTTCCTGCAGATCCTGGGTGCGAAGGGCCGGCTCAAAGGCAACCGGCTGCTTCTTCTCTTCTGGAGAGACCGCTGCCGGCAACAGGGCCAGCCACTCGGACATGGTTTGCGGGCGCTCTTCGGGGTGGAGAGCCATCCCTTTGAGGATGGCGGCCTCTACAATCTCGGGAATGCTGGGGTTGAGGCTGCGGGGGGTATCCAACTGGCGGCCTGTGGCCCGCACCGGCGCACACAGGGGCACCATTCCTGTCAGCAGGGTGTAGAGGGTCGCTGCCAAGGCGTAGACATCGGTGAAGGCTCCGCGGCGGCGTAGGCTGTCGTATTGTTCCAGAGGGGCGTAGCCATCGGTGCCGTAGGAGGTGTGGCGCTGGATCAGACCTTGGGCGTAGGCCCGCGCCAGCCCAAAGTCGATCAACACCGCTTGCCCAGATCCCTCCCGCACCAGGATGTTGGCCGGCTTCACGTCTCGATGCAGAATCCCCTGTTCGTGCAGGGCCATGAGGGCGGATCCCACCTCCCGCGTCAGGCGCAGGGCTTCCGGCAGGGGCAGCGGCCCCTTTTGCCGCAAAAGCTGGTGCAGAGTCTGGCCACGGATGTACTCCATCACAATGCACCAGGAATCCTGCTCCCAGATCACCTCTTCCACCTTCACCACATGGGGGTGGCGGCAACGGGCCAGTTGCAGCGCCTCGTTCATGAAGTTTTGCTGGAAGCGGGGATAATCGGGATCCTCGCGGATGCTGTCGTTTAAGACCTTGATAACCACATAGTCAGCACGGACGCTATCCCAGGCGCGGTAGGTGATGCCAAAGCCCCCTTCCCCCAAAATGGCCTCGATGCGGTAGCGCCCCCCCTGCAATTCTTCGCCAACTGCCCAAGCCATACGCGATCTCGCTCCCCGCCTCTAGGGCTATTCTGTCACGGGGATCAGTAAATAGACGGCACATAGAACTGCTCGTTGCGGGGCGGCCGCCGATAGAGCTCTCCTGGCGGGCGCGGCGGCAGCTCTATCGCCTCAGGGATTAAGTCTTCGTAGGGGATCTTGCTGAGAATGTGGTGAATGCAGTTGAGACGGGCCCGCCGCTTGTCGTCGGCCTCCACTGTGAACCAGGGGGCCTCGGGAATGTTGGTGTGGGCTAACATCGCGTCCTTGGCTTTGGAATACTCGACCCAGCGGTTGCGGGACTCCAGATCGATGGGGCTGAGTTTCCAGCGTTTGAGCGGATCCTTCACCCGTTTTTGGAAGCGGCGCTCCTGTTCTGCGTCGCTCACGGAAAACCAGTACTTCAAAAGGATAATGCCGGAGCGCACCAGCATGCGCTCAAATTCGGGACAGGAGCGCATGAATTCCTGATACTCTTCCTCGGTGCAAAAGCCCATCACTCGCTCGACTCCGGCCCGGTTGTACCAACTGCGATCGAAGATAACGATCTCGCCGGCAGCGGGGAGATGGGCCACGTAGCGCTGAAAATACCATTGGGTGCGCTCTCGGTCTGAGGGCACCCCCAGGGCAACCACCCGGCAGCCGCGGGGATTGAGGGGTTGGGTCAGGGTCGTGATCATGCCCCCCTTGCCGGCAGCATCGCGCCCCTCAAAGATGATCACCACCTTTAGGCCCTGGTGCTTTACCCAGTACTGCAGCTTCACCAGCTCCACCTTGAGCGGGAACAAGGCTCGCTCGTAATCTTTGCGGGAGAGTTTGGGGCGCTCAGGGGCAGGTTTCGAGATCCCGCCGATTTTGAGCCATTTCTTCTTTTTGCCCTTAACGTTCGGCTTCACCTCAGAGAGAGGGGTTTCAGAGGAAAGGTGGGGTTCGGGGATCACAAAACAGCTCCAAAACTGGACTGACCAGGGGGTTGGTCGGGGCCAGGATCCCAGCCTACCTGCTCAAGAGCCCACCGGCAGCACCCCCGTCTTCACCTGGAAGGTGCGCGCCTGGCCGTCGCGGATGACCCGCAGCGTCAGCGTCTTGCCTACTCCGGCAGCTTCCACCAACTGCTGTACCTGCTCGGCATCGCGGATGGCCTGGCCGTCGATCTCAGTGATAACATCCCCCTCTTGCAAGCCAATTTGCTCAGCCGGGGAGCCGGGAATTACCTGCCCGATCAACACCCCCTCTTGCACCGTCAGCGGGGTGGGGCGGGCCGGGTCACGGTTGAGGCGGGCCACCAAATCGGGACTGAGGGTAATCATGCGAATGCCCAAGAAGGCATGCTCCACCCGGCCATTGCGGATGAGTTGCTCGGCAATTTCCATGGCGCGGTTGATGGGGATGGAAAAGCCGACGCTCTGGGCCCGCTGGAAAATGGCCGTATTCACCCCAATGACGCGACCTTCCGCATCCAGCAGCGGGCCGCCCGAGTTGCCGGGATTGATGGCCGCATCCGTTTGCAGGAACGTCACCCGCTTGTTGGTGGCCCCAATCTGCCCGGAGGAACGCCCGACGGCGCTGATGATCCCTGCCGTTACGGTGTTGTCCAGGCCCAGCGGGTTGCCGATGGCGATGGCCCAATCCCCCGGCCGTACCTGGTCGGAGTTGCCCAAGGTAACCGTGGGCAGATTTTCGCCCTCGATCTGGATCACGGCGATGTCGGTCACCGGATCGGAGCCTTTGACCTCCCCTTCAAAGGTGCGTCCATCCAGCAGATGAACCCTAACCCGCTCGCTGCCTTCTACCACGTGGGCGTTGGTGAGGATGAGGCCGTTGGCATCGATGATGAATCCGGATCCGGTGCCTTCCTGCTGAAACTCCTGCGGCAGTTGCGGGATTTGTCCCCCAAAGAAGCGACGGAACAGGGGCTGGTTAAACAGCTCGGGATCGATGGGGCTGGCTACGGTGCGGGTGGCATCGATGCGCACCACCGCCGGGCCGACCTTTTGGGCAACAGCGGCAATGAAATTGGAAGGCCGCACGGCATCGGCGGGAGAGGCAGACTCAGGCAGAAGGGATCCCACCCCCCCGCCGGCCCGCTGCGACCAAGTGGCAAGGGGAGTTTGCTGCAGCCATGCTTGCCCCGCTCGAGACGACAGCCAGACTCCACCGGCAACGCCGCCGCCGAACAAAGCCATCGCCAGAAGTGTTTGCCGTAGAATCCGCGCCATGATCCCTCCCAAAGCTAAGCCGTATTGCCGAGAAAACAAATGCGAAGATGGAAAGAACCTGCGCCAAATCTGCCAACTGACGCCAGCCCAGTCCAACTTTACGTCTATTCTACCCACCCTCACCCATTCCTCTAGATTGGTAAGGGCTTTGCGCTTAACTTAGCAAATCTGGCGGGCAACGGCAGTGCTCAAACGCCCAATGACGATCGGCAATTCGAGCAAGCTCCCCTCTTTGTTGCCCCAGGGGCGGGATCCGTGGCAGCGCCACCGCGCCTGGATGCAGTTGGCCCTGCGAGAAGCCGAGCGGGCAGGAGAAGCTGGGGAGGTGCCGGTGGCAGCTCTGGTGGTGGGGCCGGGGGAAGAGTTGTTGGCCCTGAGCGGCAACCGGCGGGAACGGGATCGGGATCCCACCGCCCATGCGGAGATTTTGGCCCTACGGCAGGCGGGGCAGCGCCTGGGCGACTGGCAGTTGCAGGGCTGTCGGCTATATGTCACCCTCGAGCCCTGCCCCATGTGTGCGGGGGCGATCAGCCAAGCGCGGTTGGCCCAGGTGATTTACGGCGCCGACGATCCCAAGGCCGGAGCGCTGCGCAGCGTGCTCAATGTGCCTGCTTCTGCCGCCAGCTTCCATTGCCCAGAGGTCATCGGCGGGGTTTGCGAGGCCGAGTGTCGTCGCTTGTTGCAGCAGTGGTTTTGCCGCCGGCGGGGGATCCCCCTGGCAACCTAATGGGGAACTTGGGCGACAAAAAGGTCGGCTTGAAGTCGTGCATCCGCGAGAGGTTTTTGATACTGTCATATCGGCTAAGGCCTCCGGCCCGCTAACGCGAGCGGCTGGCCGGGATCCCATAGGACAGGCAGCGGCTTGAGTTTCGGGTGAGTTTTGAGATCTGCCTTCTCAGGCCTTGCTTTGTAGATTTTCTGGTGGATCCCTTCCTCGCCCATCGGTGGGCAGGGGATCCGCTGCTCATAGGTGGTCTCTACCTAGAGGAGTGACGTGTGAGTGTAGCCCTCTTTTCCTCTCCGGTTGTGTCTCCGCTGCCCTCGGCTTGGCTTAGGGGGATCGGCCTTCTGGTCTGGGCCTGGCTCTGTTTGGCCTTCCCGGTGCAGGCGCGGGTGCTGCTGCGGGTGGGGATTGCCGTCAACAAGCCGCAGGTCAGGCTTGGCAGCTCTGCCCCGGCCCGCCTGTTGAACGCCCAGGGACAGCCACTGGCCGAAGTTCCGGCCATGCAGCCGCTGCAGGCCAGCCGGATAGGCTCGGCGGTCGGTTTGGCCGGCCAACAGGGAGAACGCCTTTACCTACAGCCCACTACCCCCGATGGGTTGGTGTTCATCGACCAGAACTGGTACCGCGGCTGGGTGGAGCTGATCCCCGGCGAGAGTGGGGTGATCGCCATCAACCAAGTTGGCTTGGAAGACTACGTTTCCAGCGTGGTGGGCAGCGAGATGGGACATCGTTTTCCCATGGAGGCCCTCAAAGCCCAAGCGGTGGCCTCCCGCACCTACGCCCTCTACCACCGCAGTCGTCGCTCCCAGCAGCCTTTTGACTTGGGAAATGGCGTCGATTGGCAGGTCTACAAAGGGGTGGCCGCCGAATCCAACCGCACCCAAGCGGCAGCCCGCGAAACCGCCGGACAGGTGCTTATCCACCAGGGGCAGTTGATCAATGCCGTTTTCCACTCCTCCGGGGGCGGGCACACGGATGATGCAGGGAATGTCTGGTTAGAATCGCGGCCCTACTTGCAGGGGGTGCCCGATTTCGATCACCACTCGCCGGTGTTTAGCTGGACGGCTACCATTCCCGCCCAGCAGCTCCAGCAGTTGGCCGGCGGGATCGGGGCCATCCGTTCCATCGAGATCCTGCGCAGCTCCCCCTGGGGACGGGCCATCACCCTGCGCCTGCTGGGATCCCAAGGCAGCAAAGACGTCAGCGGCAGCGAATTTCGGCGGGCCCTGGGGTTGCGCAGCACGATGATCGCCATCAGCCCCCGCGGGGAGACGGCCACTACAGCCAGCCTGACCCCTGTTGCAGCAGCCTCACCGGCTTTCTTCGAGATCCAGGGGCGCGGCTACGGGCACGGGGTAGGCATGAGCCAGTGGGGAGCTGCCGCCCTGGCCAGCCAAAACTACTCCTACCAACAGATCCTCAGCCACTACTACCGCAACACCCGCCTGGCCGTGGTGGAAGGACGCTAGGGCTCAACTTCGGGAAAAAACCCACAAAATAACCGATTGGTAGCAAAAGTAGCTGTAGTTTTTAAGAGTTTGGGGGTAGCAACATTTTGATCGCTCTGGAGAAGTTTCCTGAGAGTTCGTTGGGGTTCTGCAGATCTTGTTAACTCTGATGCCGCACCCTCTCTTGAGTGTGGCGGAATCGAAACCTGGTCTGCTGGTGGTCGCTGTTTTTGAGGGCTCCACGCCACTGTGGCAAGATCGAGGAAAGCTCCGCAAAAGCTGAGTTGCGTCTCCTGAAGATTTTGTAGAAATCTTGAATTCTCTTCTGCGGATCCTCAGGATCGGCTTAATAATAATTGAGATACGTTTACCGGGATCGACCTCTACCTCTTCTTTTTCGAGCCCATAACTTTAACCTCAGGTATCTGCCCTATGTCCATTGCCACCTTAGCCCCCGCTTTTCCTGAACGTTGCCCGGCGCTGCCGCAGGCGCTTACCCCTTTGTGCGAGATCGCCCGCAACTACTGGTGGACTTGGAACCCCGATCATCTCACCATTTTCCGGGAAATGGATCCTGCCCTGTGGGAAAAAACCTCTCACAACCCGGTGCGCATGCTGGAGGAGGTTTCCTACTTGCGCCTGGCGGCCTTGGCTACTGACGTCAACTACCTCAACACGTTGAACCGGATGGTGCAGTCCTATCGGCAGTACATGGCGGCTGAGGATACCTGGGCCAAGCGCACCATGAAAACCTACGACTGGCAGCGCCCCATCGCCTATTTCTGCGCTGAGTATGGCCTACACGAGTCTTTGCCCACCTACTCTGGGGGCTTGGGTATGTTGGCCGCCGATCACCTCAAGTCGGCCTCCGATTTGGGAGTGCCCCTGGTGGCCATTGGATTGCTCTACCGTCAGGGCTATTTCCAGCAGCGCCTGGACACCAGTGGCTGGCAGGGGGAGCTTTATGAAGACTCCGAGTTTGAGTCTTTGCCGCTGACCTTGGTGCGTCAGCCGGATGGCAGCCCTCTGTTGGTGGAAGTGGCGATGCGGCAGCGGCTGGTGAAGGCGCGCGCCTGGCGGGCGGACGTGGGCCGGGTGCCTCTCTTGCTGCTGGACACCGACCTGGAGGAGAACGATCCCATCGACCGCTGGATTACCGCCCATCTCTACGGGGGCAGCACCGACACGCGCATTGCCCAAGAGTGTATCCTCGGCATCGGGGGGGTGCGTCTGCTGCGCCAGTTGGGCCTGGATCCCATGGTCTATCACATGAATGAGGGGCATGCCGCCTTCTTGACCTTGGAGCTGCTGCGGGAAGAGGTGGCGCGGGGCACGCCTTTTGAGGCGGCGGAGGCCAAGGTGCGGGAAAAATGTGTCTTTACCACCCACACACCGGTGCCGGCTGGCCACGATGCTTTCAGCCCCAACGAGATGGATGCGTTCTTTGCTTCCTTCTGGCCACAACTGGGCCTGACGCGGGAGCAATTTTTGGCTTTGGGAGCTCGTCGCAGCGGGGATCCCTGGGAGCCCTTCAACATGACGGTGCTGGCTTTGCGCTACGCGCGGGCGGCCAATGGGGTAAGCAAGCTGCACGGACGGGTTTCTCGCGAGATGTGGCATGTGCTCTACCCCGAGCGGTCGGTGGATGAGGTGCCCATCAGCTCTATTACCAATGGGGTGCACGCCCGCACCTGGGTTTCCCCCCTCTTCTGGAACCTCTACGATCAGTACTTGGGCCCCGACTGGCCGGAGCGGGTGTCGGATCCGGAACTGTGGGCCAAGGTGGAAGAAATTCCCGATGAGGAGCTGTGGCGGCGCAAGGAAGCCCTGCGGGAGCGGTTGGTGTCTTTTACCCGCCACCGGGTGTTGCGGGCGCGGCGCAACCGCGGCGAAAGCAATGAGCGCATCCAGGCGGTCAACCAGTTGTTGGATCCCAAGATCCTGACGATTGGGTTTGCCCGCCGCTTCAGCACTTACAAGCGAGGAGATTTGATCCTGCGCGATCTGGAGCGAGTGACCCGCATCTTCACCAATAAAGAGTATCCTGTGCAGATTATCTTTGCCGGCAAGGCCCATCCGCGGGACGAGGGGGGCAAGCGCCTGATCCAACGGGTGGTGGAATGGTCCAATCGCCCTGAGGTGGCCAACCGGGTCGCCTTCATTGAAAATTACGATGCCTATGTCGGTCGCAACTTGGTGCAGGGGGTAGATGTGTGGCTGAACAACCCGCGACGCCCTCTGGAAGCTTCTGGCACCTCAGGGCAAAAGGTGGGCTTCAGCGGGGGGTTGAATCTGTCGGTGTTGGACGGCTGGTGGCCGGAGGGTTACAACGGCCGCAATGGCTGGGCCATCGGCCAAGAAATCGAAGGCTTGGATCCCGCTGCCCAAGACGATTTGGACGCCAACTCTCTCTACGATTTGTTGGAGTATGAGGTGATCCCCATGTTCTATGAGCGGGACGAGCAAGGGATCCCGCGCCGCTGGATTGCCCGCATGAAGGAGGCGATCCGCACCCTCAACCCGGTTTTCAACACCGACCGCATGGTGGCCGAGTACGTGTTGAAAATCTACGAGCCTCAGCCCCTGGAAGCAGAGGTGAGCCGGACTTTGTCAGGTTCGGCTGTGGTCGGCTAGGATCCCCCGGCCCCTCTCCCAGAGGGAGAGCCCTCACCCCCGGCCCCTCTCCCAGAGGGAGAGCCCTCACCCCCGGCCCCTCTCCCAGAGGGAGAGCCCTCACCCCCGGCCCC